>NZ_JBXASW010000012.1:0-138656 GCF_058809745.1 Variovorax sp. MPBD4-3 | reverse complement strand
GCTCCCCGCAGCGAAATAAAGGAGGAGGCCGCAGGCCGGGGGACATTCGCGGAGGGGAGTACCCGGTGGCCTGTGCAGCCCCCCGAACAACAGCGTTAAAAGAAATGACCGAAACCCAAGCCAGAGAAGAAATATGCCGCACAGGCCGCAGCCTGTTCGACAGAGGCTACGTGCATGCCACCGCAGGCAACATCAGCGTGCGGCTGGACGACGGCTTCCTCATCACGCCGACCGACGCCTGCCTCGGCTTCCTCGACCCCGCACGCCTTGCAAGGCTCGACGCGCAAGGCCGGCAGACGAGCGGCGACCGCGCCAGCAAGACCATCGCGCTGCACACCCGCATCTACGCCGCCGCGCGCAAGTTCGACGCACACACCGCCTGCGTCATCCATACCCACAGCACCCACTGCGTAGCGCTCACGTTGAACCCGACAGGCGACGAACTGCTCCCCGCGCTCACGCCCTACTTCGTGATGAAAGTCGGCCACGTGCCGGTCATTCCGTACCACCGCCCCGGTGCAGCCGAGGCGGCCGAACAAGTCGCTCAGGCCATCGAACGCATGGGCACCGCCGGCACCCCGATCCGCGCCGTGATGCTCTCGCGCCTGGGCCCCAACGTCTGGCACGACACCCCCGCCGCCGCCATGTCCGTGCTCGAGGAACTCGAGGAAACCGCCCGGCTCCGGATGCTCACCCAGGCTGCAAGCCCAGAGCCGCTGGATGCCGCACAGATCGATGAACTGCGCCGCACCTTTGGCGCGCGCTGGTAGTAAAAACACCCCATGCCCCAATTCGCCGCCAACCTCTCGATGCTCTACCCGGAGCTCGACTTCCTCGACCGCTTCGACGCCGCCGCGAAAGACGGCTTCCAGGGCGTCGAATACCTCTTCCCCTATGCCTTCCCGCAGAAAGAGATTGTGGCCCGCCTGCAGGCCAACGGCCTGAAGCAGGTGCTCTTCAACGGCCCGCCCGGCGACTGGGACGGCGGCGACCGCGGCCTCGCCTGCCTGCCGGGGCGCGACGCCGAATTCCGCGAAGGCATCGCCCGAGCCGTCGACTACGCCGTGGCGCTCGACTGCCCGCGCATCCACGTCATGGCCGGCCTCGTGCCCGAAGGCCTGGAGCGCGAGGCGGTGCAGGCCGTGTACCTCGACAACCTGCGCTGGGCCGCCGCCGAAGCCGCCAAGGCCGGGCGCGACGTGCTGATCGAGCCGATCAACACGCGCGACATTCCGCGCTTCTTCCTCAACCGGCAAGACCATGCGCACGAGATCGTCGAGGCTGTCGGCGCGCCCAACCTCAAGGTGCAGATGGACCTGTACCACTGCCAGATCGTCGAAGGCGACGTGGCGATGAAGATCCGCAAGTACCTGCCCACCGGCCGCGTCGGCCACCTGCAGATCGCGGGCGTGCCCGAACGGCACGAGCCCGACATCGGCGAGCAGAACTACCCCTACCTGTTCGACGTGATCGACGAGGTGTCGGCGCAGTGCGGCTGGCAGGGCTGGGTCGGCTGCGAGTACCGGCCCGCCCGCGGCGCCGAGCCCGGCGGTACGTCGGCCGGCCTGGGCTGGCTGCGCGCCTGGCGGCAGCGCGCATGAAGCTCGAGGCCTTGCGCATTCCGGCGCCGCTGCGGGGCTTCGGTGCCGGCGACGCGGAGCTGTTCGACATCGTGCTGGCTGCCGGCAAGGTCGAATCGGTCACGCCGAGCGCCGATCAGAAGCACGCGCGCGGCACGCTGCTGAGCGCGCTGGTCGAGGCCCATGCGCACATCGACAAGAACTACACCGTGCAGGACGTGGGCGCCGCGCAGGGCAACCTGTTCGCGGCCATCGACCGCATGAACCGGCACCGCGACAGCTGGACCGGCGAGTCGCTGCGCCTGCGCATGGAGCGCGCGCTGCTCGACGCATGGCAGTGCGGCACCCGCGCGCTGCGCACGCACCTCGACTGGGTGCAGGCCGAGCCGCCGGCCGCGCTGCCCGTGTTCGAAGCCTTGCGCGAGGAATGGCGCGGCCGCGTCGAGCTGCAGTTCGTCTCGCTCACGCCGCTCGACCTGTTCGCCGACCTCGCGGCCGGCGAGCGCATCTCGCGCGAGGTGAAGCGCGCGGGCGGCGTGCTGGGCGCCTTCGTCTACCGCAACGACGGCATCGTGCACAAGCTGGGGCGCGTGTTCGACCTGGCGCAGCAGCACGGGCTGGCGCTCGACTTCCACGTGGACGAAGGGCTTGACGCCGAAGCCGGCGGCCTGCGCAGCATCGCGCAAATGGTTCGCGCGCGCGACTTCAAGGGCGGCGTGGCCTGCGGCCATGCCTGCTCGCTGTCGGTGCAGGACGATGCGGTCGCCGGCGAAACCCTCGCGCTGTGCGCGGGCGCCGGGCTGCATCTCATCGCGCTGCCCACCACCAACCTCTACCTGCAGGGCGCATGGGACCGCACGCCGGTGCAGCGCGGCATCACGCGCATCCGCGAGGCGGCGGCACGGGGCTTGCGTGCGAGCCTGGCGACCGACAACGTGCAGGACGCCTTCTATCCCTACGGCAGCTACGACCTGCTGGAGACCTTCGGCCTCGGCGTGCAGGTGGCGCACCTGGCGCCCGCGGCCGACTGGCTCGACACCATCACCGTGAACCCCGCGAAGGCGCTGGGGCTCGCGTGGGACGGGCGCATCGCACCGGGCTGCCCGGCGGACCTGCTGGTGCTGTCGGCCACCGCTGAACACGAACTCATCGGCCCGCGCGGACGGCAACGCACCGTCATCCGCGCCGGCCGGATCATCGAGAAAAATCTGGAGAAAACCCAATGAGCATGGGCAAGCCAATGGCCAACTACGCCGCCGCCAAGCGCGTCGGCGATTTCGTCTTCATGAGCGGCGTGGTCGCGGTCGACCCGGCCACGCGCCGCGCCGTCGCCGGCTACGACGCCATTCCCGAAGAAGCGCGCACCGCGCTGCAGGGCGTGGGCTACGCCACCGGCCAGATGTCGGTGGACGTTTTCGAGGCGCCCATCGTGGCGCAGAGCTGGTTCGTGCTGGAGCGCATCCGCCAGATCGCCGCCGAGCACGGCGGCACCATGGAAGACGTGGTCAAGCTGGTGCAGTACTTCCGCCACCTGCCGCACTACGCCTTCTACAACCGCGTGCGCGGCCTTTTCTATCCGGGCGAGCCGCCGGTGAGCACGGTGGTCGAGGTGTCGCGCTTCCTGCCGGGGGACGAGGTGCTGGTGGAAGTCGAAGCGACGATGTACCTGCCGCAGCGCGCGGCTACCTGACCCCTGCGCCCTTGAGCAGGAAATCGGTCACCTGCTCGATCAGGTAGCGCCGGTCTTTCTCGTCGCCTTGCTGGGCCGTATCGCGGAAGTAGGCGGCCTGCGTGGCATGGTCGGCATAGAACTGCGTCACTGCCCAGATGTGGAACAGCACCAGCATCGGGTCGGCCTTGTCCATCAGGCCCTGGTTCATCCAGTTCCGGATCACTGCGGCGGCCTGGTCGGTGCGGGCCTTGCTCGTGGTCATCATGTCGTTGATGACCGGCGCGCCGCGCATCATCTCGGCCGTGAAGATGCGCGAGCGCAGCGGATGGTCGAACGAGAACACCATCTTGCGGTGGATCAGGTCGCCCAGCACCTTGCGCGGGCCGAAGGCTTCGTCGCTGAAGCCGAACACCACGATCCAGTCGGTCAGGATGTCCTGCAGCACCTGCCGGTACAGCGCTTCCTTGCTCTCGATGTAGTAGTGCAGCTGCGCCTTGGACAGCCCCGCCTTGTCGGCGATGGCCTGGGTCGACGCGCCGGCCAGCCCCTCGCTCGCGAACACCTCGATGGCGGCCTGGTTGATGAGGCCGAGCACCTGCGTGTACTTGCGCGAGCGTCCGCGCGTGGCGGGGGCCTCGCCGTCGCCCTCGTCGGCAGCGGCGGGGGGCTTGGTGGTGGTGTTGTTGGAAGCGCGCGCGTTCACAGCTGAAGCACCAGCTCCGTGCCCTTGGCGCGGGAGCAGCACAGCGCCACCTTGTGGCGGCGCTCGCTGCCGGTCAGGCAGAAGTCGCGGTGCTCGGCGCCTTCGCCATCGCCCTCGACCACGCAGGTTCCGCACAGGCCCTGCTGGCACGACACCGGGATGTCGATGCCGACTTCGTGCAGCGCATCGACGGCGGTCTGGTCGGCCGCCACCGGCACGCTGATGCCGCGCCGCGCGAGCTTGAGCGTGAACGGCAGGCCGGTGGCGGTGCTGGCGTCGGTGGGGGCGGCGAAGTACTCGGCATGCAGGGCGTCTTCGGGCCAATCCGTCTTTGCGGCCGCGTCGCGCACCGCCTGCATGAAGCCGCCCGGCCCGCACACGTAGAGATGCGTGCCCGGCGCACGCTCGGCCAGCAGCGCGCGCAGGTCGATGCGCTGCGAGGCGTCGCCCTGGTCCAGGTGCAGCCGCAGATGCGGCGCCAGCGCGGGCGCGTGCAGCGCATCGGCAAAGGCCAGGTGCTCCTCGCTGCGCGCGAACACGCACAGCGTGAAAGAGGCGCCGCGCGCGGCCAGCGCCTGCGCCATCGCCAGCAGCGGCGTCATGCCGATGCCGCCGGCCAGCAGCAGGTGATGCGCGGCTTCCTCGCGCAGCGGGAAGGTGTTGCGCGGGGCGCTGATCGGCAGCAGGTCGCCTTCGCGCACGCGCTCGTGCATCGAGGCCGAGCCGCCGCGGCTGCCGAGCTCGCGCTTCACGCCGATCACGTAAGGCGCCGCATTGCCCGAAGGCGCACGCGCCAGCGAGTACTGGCGCGAGAAGCCGCCGGGCATGTGCACGTCGATGTGCGCGCCGGCCTCGTAGGCCGGCAGCGGCCGGCCCCACGGATGGGCCAGCTCGAAGGCCAGGATTTCCGGCGTCTGCCGCGAGATGCGTTCGACGCGGACGGTGAGCGTGCGTTCGAGGCTCATGGTGCGAGCTCCCTATTCTTTCTGTTTGAAATGGCTCAGATGCTCTGCAGCTTGCGCGACACGCGCGCAATGAAATGGCTGCGGTCGTGCGCGGTCGCGGCGTTCATGTCGTGCAGCTGCAGCCACGTCACCTTGCAGCGCCATGCGAACAGCGCCCGCAGCGCGCGCGTGAACAGCCGCCGGCCCGGATCGCCGATCGCCATGACGAACCAGCGCGGCGAGCCGCCCGTGGTCACCACCGTCAGCCGCTGGATGTGCCGCATGCCCGACTTCGCGAGCTGCCCCTTGCGCTCGGCCGGCAGGAAGGCCACGCCCGGCAGCCACACCCGCTCCAGCCAGCCCTTGAGCATCGACGGCGGCCCGTGGAACCAGGTGGGATAGACGAACACCAGGTGCTCGGCCCACAGCAGCGCATCGACGTGGGGTTTCACGCGTTCGCGGATCAGTTCGGGGTTGTCCAGGTAGGCCATGCGCTCCTCGCGTGTCAGCGTCGGGTCGAAGCCCTCGGCGTACAGGTCGATGGCCTTGACGGAGTGCCGGGGCTCGAGCGCCTCGAGGGCGGTGCGGTAGAGCGCGTGATTGAAGCTGTCAGGGTTCGGATGGCAGTGGACGACGAGCGTTTTCATTTGAGGGCCGGTTCGCCTGTTCGGCGAGACGGGGTCAGAGCCCAAGGACAAAAGGCCGCGCAGTGCCTTATGGCAACCCAGGCGCCGGCATCTGACCCCGGCGCAAGCCCCGCGCGACCCACGGGAAAAAACCGGTGTGCTTACTTGCCGGTGAGCTTCTTGCGGACGTCGACGCCGACGCCCTTGTTCACGAACTGCGTGGTCACGACCTTCGACAGGTCGACCTCGCCGGGCTTGTACAGGCCGGCCTTGACCATCTTGTCGTAGAAGTCCTTCACGCGGGCTTCGTCCATGGCGCCGATGCCCTTGGTGAGCGACTCGCCGCTGTCGACGATGCCCATCTTCTTCATCAGCTCGATGGAGCCCTGCAGCGCGGCGATGGGCGAGTCGGGGTTGGTCTTGGCGATGAGCTCGTTGGCGGCCTTGTTGTCGCCGTAGAGGTAGTTGTTCCAGCCGATGATCGAGGCCTCGACGAACTTGCGCACCGTCTCGGGCTTGTTCTTGATGAGGTCGGCGCGGGTTTCGATGGTGGTCGCGTAGGTCGAGAAGCCGTTGTCGGCCAGCAGCTGCACCACGGGGTCGAAGCCGGCCTGCGCCTTGATCGACAGGGGTTCCGAAATGGCATAGCCCTGCTGGATGGACTTCTTGTCCGCCAGGAACGGGCCGACGTTGAAGGTGTAGGGCTTGAGCTGCGAGTCCTTGAAGCCGTACTCCGACTTCATCCACTGCCAGAAGCTGAACTGGCCGTCCTTGCCGATGAAGGCCACGGGCGCCTTGGTCATGTCCTTGAAGGTGTCGAAGCCCTGGCCCGGGTGCGCGAACATGGCCTGCGGGTCTTTCTGGAAGAAGGCCGCGACGACCACGGTGGGCACGCCGTTCTTCACGTTGTCGAAGGACTGCAGGAGGTTGCCGGTCATGAGGAAGTCGACCTTGCCGGCCGGCAGCATCGGCCGGTTGTTGACCATCGGGCCACCCTGCTGGATCTCGACGTCGAGGCCGTACTTCTTGTAGGTGCCGTCCACCAGCGCCTGGTAGAAGCCGCCGTGGCCGGCCTGCGCTTTCCAGTTGGTGGCGAACACCACTTTTTCCTGCGCCTGCACGGCGAAGGCGGCGGCAGCGAGGGCGAGGCCGAGGGCAAGCGGACGGATTGTCAGAGCGGGAACGCGCATGGCAGTGGACTCCTGGGTTGAATGCGACGGGGTATTTTCATGTCAGCGGTCCACCGTGAGATGGATGGAACTGATAGAGGTAAGTGTGGTTGGGGTGCGTGCACGGGGCACGCTGCTGGTGCGCGGCCGATCAACGACTGCTCTGTCCAACGATCACGGCGAAAAGGAATAGAAGATTTCATTTCAGCGCTCGACAGCCATGTCGGCAGTCCAGCCGCGCGTCTTGCCCGGGTTCATCAACCCCATCGGATCGCTGCGCTTCTTGAACTCGATCTGCTGCGTGTCGATGGTCTTCATGCCGCCGTCCTCGATGGTCACGACGTGCGGGTTGAAGATCTTGCAGCCGCCCTGCGACTCGATCTCTCGGATCAGCTCGTACTGGTGGGCCTCGCCCTTCCAGCGCACCAGCAGGATGCCGAAGGTGCCGCATTCGCCGTTGGCGCGGGCGAAGTCCTGGTGCTGCAGCACGTCGTCCCCGAAGATCTGCAGATGGCGCTCGACCACTGCGGGGTCGAAGGGCTGGGCGTAAGCCACCTGCAGATAGGTCCAGCCACGGTCGGCCTTCAGTGCCTGCAGCGTGGTGTGGTTGAACGCGCATTCGTAGGCCGGCGGCAGGCCGTCGGCCAGCAACTCGGCCTCGGTGCCGGCCACCGAGATGGTGCCGCCGTGCGCTTCGGCGAGCGCGCGGAAGTCCGCCATCGAATCGGGCGAGACCATGGTGAACACCGCATGCCGGTCTGGCGGAAAACGGTCGCGCATGGCCGTGTAGTAGGGCGAGAAGCGCGCCTCCACCGTGGACAGCAGGAAGATGTCGAGCGTTGGCGCCTGCGCCGCGATGCCGAAGTCGAGCGCGCCGCGGTAGGTGTCGAACAGCACCGTGCAGTGCACCCATTCGACGGCGGGGCTCAGCGCCACTTCCACGTGGAGGATCACGCCGTTGGTGCCGTAGGCGTGGTGCACCTGCTGGATCTCGTCGCCGTGCAGCTCGATGACGCGCGGCTCGCGCTCCACCGTCATCACGCGCGCGCGCAGCAGGTTGCCGGGGTCGCGCAGGATGCCGTGGCGGAACGAGCCGATGCCGCCGAAGCCGCCCGCGATGAAGCCGCCGATGGAAGCCACGTGCCAGGTCGACGGCCACATGCGCAGCGCCTGGCCGGTCTCGCGCGCGGCGAGGTCGATGTCGTGCATGCGCGCTCCGGCTTCCACGCGCATGCGGCCTTCGCCGATGTCGAGCACGCGGCACATCTGCGTCACGTCGAGCACGATGCCGCCTTCGAGCGGCACGCACTGGCCATAGTTGCCGGTGCCGCCGGCGCGCACCGTGAGCGGCAGTTTCCACCTTGCGGCCACGGCCGCGGCCTGGCGCACGTCGTCTTCGGTGCTGACCTTGACCACGAGGTCGGCCACGCAGCCCGCGAGCTGCGCGCTGAGGATGGGGCTGTACCAGTAGAAGTCCTTCGACAGCTGCTTGCGCTGGGACGGCGCGGTGATGACGTTGAGGCCGCGCAGGTCGGCGCGTACCGCGTCCCAGTCGACGGCGGGCACCGGCGTCCTAGCGTTCACGGCGCATCTCGCTTTCGTGCCAGTGGCCGAGCACCAGGCGCGAAAGCGCCGCGAACACGATGAAGATCACGATGCCCAGCAACGACACCAGCAGCAGCGCCGCGAACATCATGGGAATCTCGGTGCGGAAGCTCGATTCGAGAATGCGCGACGCCAGGCCCGTTTCCTTGCCGGCCGTGCCGGCCGTGAACTCGGCCACCACCGCGCCGATCAGGCTCAGGCCGCCCGCGATCTTCAGGCCCGCCATGAAGTACGGCAGCGCGCTGGGCGCGAGCAGGTAGCGGAAGGTCTGCCACGGCGATGCCTTGTAGAGCTGGAACAGGTCGCGCAGGTTGCTGTCGGCGCTCTTCAGGCCGATGACGGTGTTCGACAGGATCGGGAAGAAGGCCACGATCCAGGCGCACAGCAGCAGCGCCGCCGTGGTGCTCGACACGTAGATCAGGATCAGCGGCGCGATCGCGATGATCGGCGTCACCTGCAGGATCACCGCGATGGGGAAGAGGCCGATCTCCACCCACTTGAACAGCGCGAACGCAATCGCCAGCAGCACGCCGCCGACGATGGCCGCCGTGAGCGCGAGCAGCGTGAGCTTCACCGTGAACCACAGCGCGCTGGAGAGCGAATCCCAGTTGTCGAACAGCGTGCGAAGAATGAGCGAGGGCGCGGGCAGGATGTAGTGCGGGATGTTGTTGGCGCGCACCGTCCATTCCCAGATCAGCAGCAGCGCGATGACGATGCCCGCGGGCACGACGATGCGCAGCAGCGACTCGCGGCGGCGCAGCCGGTCTTCATGGGCGCGCAGCATGTCGGCGGACGGGGTGGCGTCGGTCGTGTCCATGGGCATCACGGGTTCAATGGTCGATGTCGAGGCCATGGAGCGCTCCGTGCAGGGATTGGGATACCGCCGTGCAATGCGCGTTGTAGCGGCTCGAGGTGCGGAACTCTTCGCCGCGCGGGTACGGCTCGTCAATGCGGATCTCGTCGATCACCCGGCCCGGGCGCGCCGCCATCACCACGATGCGGTTCGACAGGTACACCGACTCGTACACGCTGTGCGTGACGAACACGATGGAGAAGCGGTGCTCGCGCCAGATGGCCAGCAGGTCGTTGTTGAGCTTGATGCGCGTCATTTCGTCGAGCGCGGCAAAGGGCTCGTCCATGAGCAGCAGGCGCGGGTGCGTGACGAGTGCGCGCGCGATCGACACGCGCATCTTCATGCCGCCCGACAGCTCGCGCGGATACACGTCGGCAAAGCGCGAGAGGCCCACCAGTTCCAGCACCTGCTGCACCACCGGCGCGGCGGCGTCGCGGCTGGTGCCGGCCAGCTTGAGCGGCAGCCAGACGTTGTCGAACACCTTGGCCCAGGGCATGAGCGTGGGCTCCTGGAACACGAAGCCCAGGTCGCGGTCGCTCTTGCTGTCCTTGGCCGAGCCGGTGTTGGCACCCGACCAGGCCATCTCGCCCGAACTCAGGCGCGTGAGCCCCGCGATCAGCCGCAGCGCGGTGCTCTTGCCGCAGCCCGAGGGGCCGAGGAAGCTGATGAAGTCGTGCTCGCCGATGTCGAGCGACATGCCCTGCAATGCAAGCGTGCCGTTGGCGAAGCGCTTGCCTACGTTGCGCAGGCTGACCAGGGGTGGTGTCCGGGTGCTGTCCATGGCGTGCGAGCCTAGCGCCAGGCCGGCACGTTGGCCAGGCGGGAGAGCGGGAAGCGGTCGACCTCGTGCAGCAGCTCGACGAAGCGGCGGCCCACATGGTCGAGCACCGCCGCGCCCTTCTCGGCCGTGGCGCGCGTGGCGTCGCCGGCGGCGCCCGCGGGGTTGATGTCGTGCATCTGCCAGCCGAGCTTGCCGCTGGGCGTGATCGAGAGGAACTTGTTCTCGGCGGCCAGCTGCTCGGTCATGGAGCTGAAGTTCTGGAACTGGTCGCGGCGCACGTAGTCGGGCGTCAGGTGCAGCATCACCGAGCTTTCGAGGTCGCCGGCATGGATGCCGTGCCTGCCCTCGTGCGCGGTGAACAGGCCCTCGGGCAGGCCCAGCGTGTACCAGTTGGCGGCCACGACCATCATGTCGTGCTCCTCGCGCAGGTCGCGCGCCACGATGTCCATGACGCTCATCTGCCCGCCGTGGCTGTTGTAGAGCACCAGCTTGCGCACGCCGGCTTTCGCAACGCAGGCGCCGATGTCTTTCCACATCGCGATCAGCGTGGCCGCCGACACGGTGAGCGTGCCGGGGTAGCGCGAGTGCTCGTTGCTCTTGCCGTAGGGCACGGTGGGCAGGAAGAGCACCGGCAGGTCGTCGGGCAGGTGGGGCAGCGTGGCGCGCACCATGCCGTCGATGGTGGCGGTATCGGTCGACATCGGCAGGTGGGGGCCGTGCTGTTCGGTGGCGCCGACCGGCAGCACCGCGATGAGCCGTTCACGGTCGAGGCGGGAGAACTCTTCGCTGGTCAGGTCGGACCAGAAACGGCTGCGCAGGGGCGGTGGATTCATCGGGGCTGTACCTCGTGACGCCGGAGTTGGCGGTGGCTTAAATTATCCATATGGTCAAAAAAGACTGGCTATCCGTGGATACCCGGCGATTTTTTGCATGCAAGCGCCATGCCATCAAATTCACCCGTTTGGTCAAAAATTGACCCGCCGGGCGCCCCGCCCCGGTGCGTCAGCGCCGTACCACGTAGCGCGTGATGACCGGCGCCGCCTCGCCGATGTGGAAGGCGAGCCTGCGTTCCCGCAGCGCCATGTCGCTCGCGGTAGCGCGGTTGAAGCGGCGCAGGTGGTCGGTCCACGAGTCGTCGACGATCTGCTCCACGTAGCGCTCGGGCTGCACGATGTCGTGCAGCAGCTCCCAGCCGATGGCGCCCTGGCTCAGGCGCGCGCGGCGCGTCTGCTGCATCACGAGGTGGAAGGCGGCGGCGCGGGCGGGGTCGATGATGTATTCGACCGTGATCACCACGCGGCCTTCTTCCTGCGGTGCCTCGGCCCGCGGGCCGGCGGCCCAGCCGCCCGCGGCGGGGCTGGTGTCGTCCTCGCCGCTCACGTCGGTCACCCAGCGCAGGGCCAGCAGCATCACCAGCGTGCCGCTGATGGCGCCGATGACCAGGCTCAGCTGCAGCGTTGTGACCGTGGCCACCTGGCCCCAGATGGCCGCGCCGATCGCGCTCGCACCCATGATCGCCATCTGGTACATCGACATGCCGCGCGCGCGCACCCAGTCGGGCAGCGCGAGCTGGGCCGACACCGAGAGCGAATTGGCCACCGTGATCCACGCCATGCCGCCGAAGAACATCGCCGGCACCGCCACCCAGGCATTGGGCGCGACGGCCATCACCGCCGTGGCGCCCGATTGCAGCAGCGTGCCGCGCAGCACCAGCTGGTCGCGCCCCAGCGCCTGGCGCAGCCGCGGCAGGAACAGCACCGCGATGATCGCGCCCGAACCCATGGCCGCCAGCAGCAGCGTGAAGGTGCCGGCGCCGCCGCCCTTCAGGTTGCGCGCCAGCAGCGGCAGCAGGGCCAGCAGGGCGGTGGAGTGGAAGAAGAAGATCGACACGCGCACCAGCACCGCGCGCATGCGCTGCGACTGCCGCACGAACTGCACGCCCACGCGCATCGCGCCGATGAGCTTCTCGCGGCCCAGCGGATTGGGCGTGTGCGCGCGCCGCCAGCGCAGCACCACGAAGCCCGAGGCCACCGACAGCACCGCGTTGAGCGCGAACACCCACACGGTGCCGGCGCTCGCGATCAGCACGCCGGCGGTGAGCGGGCCGACGATGCGCGATGCGTTCATGGCGATGCCGTTGAGCCCCAGCGCGGCCGGCAGCTGCGGCCGCGGCACCAGCTCGGGCACGATGGCCGCGAACACCGGCCAGCGCAGCGCCAGCCCGATGCCGTTGGCGAAGGTGAGTGCCAGCAGCAGCGGCGCCGTCATCACGTCGAGCGCCAGTGCCGCGCACAGCACGATGGCGGTGCCGGCCAGCCAGAACTGCGTGGCCACCAGCCAGCGCCTGCGGTCGAGGATGTCGGCCAGCGCGCCGCTGGGCAGGCCCAGCAGGAACACCGGCAGCGTGGAGGCCGACTGCACCAGCGCCACCCAGATGGGCGAGGAGGTGAGCGAGGTCATCATCCACGCCGCGGCCACATCGTTCATCCACATGCAGATGTTGGCGATGAGCCAGGTGCTCCACAGCATGCGGAACACGGGGAGCTTCAGGGGCTCGAGGGCCGCGAGCTTCGAGGGCTGCGGCCGCTTGGGCGGGATCGGTGTCTCTTCGGGGGATATGGGTGGCATGTGCCGTTATTGTGGCGCGCCCCTTTCCCGTCTCAGCCCCGATCGCTGCGGGCGAGACGGATTTCCAGGCGGCGCAGCATCGTCGTGAGCACCAGCGTCATCACCCAGTAGATCACCGAGATCGCGAGGTACGGCTCCCAGTAGCGCGCATAGGCGCCGGCCACGGTGCGGGCCGCGTAGGCCAGTTCGGCCAGGCCGATGGCGGACACCAGCGAGGTGTCTTTCAGCAGCGCGATCGCGTTGTTGCCCAGCGGCGGCAGCATGCGGCGGAAGGCCTGCGGCAGCACCACGTAGCGCATCACCTGCGCGGGCGAGAAGCCGAGCGAGCGGCCGGCATCGAACTGCCCGCGCGAGATCGACTGGATGCCGGCGCGGAACACCTCGGAGATGTAGGCCGCCGAGTTGAGCGTGAGCGCCACCACGCCCGAGATGAGCGCGCCGTGCTCCTGCTTGAGCGTGCGCGCCAGTTCGCCGTCGATCAGCAGGCCGCTGGTCGGGTGGATGAACACCGGCATCACCGCGAAGTGGATCAGCAGGATCTGCACGAACAGCGGCGTGCCGCGAAAGAAGCTCACGTACACCGTGGCGGGCCAGCGCAGGAAGAAGCGCGCGACCCAGGTCCAGGGCGCGTGGCGCGGCTGCGCCAGCCGCGCGAGCGCGAGGCACAGGCCCCAGCTGGAGCCCAGCAGCACGCAGACCACGGTCATGCGCAGCGTCATCCACGCGCCCTGCCAGAACAGGTCCTTGTATTCCACGAGGATGTCCCAGCGAAACCATCCGAAAAGCAGCACTGGTTGTTCCATGCTTGCGTCCTCAACTCTCAGTCAACGAAAAACGAAACGGCCGCGTGAGGGCGGCCGTGTTCAGGGAAATGCCGTGCGGCTCAGCGCACGTTCGGATCCTTGTTGAACCACTTCTTGTAGATGGTCACGTAGCTGCCGTCTGCGCGAATCGCGGCCAGGCCGGCGGTGAGCTTGTCGAGCAGGGCCTTGTCGCCCTTCTTCACGACGATGCCGAAGCCTTCTTCGGGGAAGGACTTGTCGTCGATGGTCTTCAGCTCGGGGTTCTGCGCCACGCGATAGGCGATGACGCCGTTGTCGCCCATGGCCGCATCGACGCCGCCGCCGGCCAGCTCGGAAATGATGAGCGGCGTGCTCTCGAAGCGGCGGATGTCGGGGTTGGTCTTGCCGAACTCGCGCGAGGCGATGTCGTCGGCGGTGGAGGCGCTGACCACGGCGATCTTCTTGCCGGCCAGGTCCTTCAGCGATGCCACCTTGCTGTTCTTCGGTAGCGCGATCAGCTGGCGGGCCGCGAAGTAGGGCGGCGTGAAGTCGTAGCTCTGCTTGCGCTTCTCGTTGATGGTCACGCCCGAGATCACCAAGTCGACGTCGCCGTTGTTCAGCGCGCCGAAGATGCCGGTGAAGGGCGTATTGACGACCTTGATCTTCAGGCCCTGCTGCTTGGCGATGGCATTGATGATGTCGATGTCGAAGCCGACGATCTGCTTGTCCTTGTTCTCGAAGGCGAACGGCGCGTAGGTGGCGCTGGAGGCCACGATCAGTTCGCGGTTCTGCGCCTGGGCGCCGAAGGCGAGCGTGGCGGCGGCAAGGCCGAGGGCCAGGGCGCGGCGGATGGGGTTCATTGAGGGTCCTCGTTTCCGCGGTTGGCGGGGTATGGTGGGCGACGATTTTAGGCGGCCGCCGGGCCGCGCCGCGGCGCGATCAGCGCCCGAACAGGACGTACAGCACCACCAGGGCCGCCACGACGGCGCCGATCATCTTCCAGCGGGCGGGAACGAGGCCGGGCGAGGTGTTGACGGAAATCGTGGTCTTGGAGAAATACGCCGAGGTGGAAGAGGTCGAGGAAGACGCCGAGCTCGAAGTCGACGTGACGAACGACGTCGCCGTGCGCGAAGGCTTTCTGGCCTGTGCGACGCGGGCCGCCGCGTCGGCGACGATGTCGGCGTGTCCTGCGCGCCCGGCCAGCGCCGCCAGGTCGTCGTCGCTCAGGGCGCCCGATCCGAGCACTGTCCAGGCGAGCGTCGCGGGCAGCGAATCGGGCGCGGCCCAGGCTGCCTGGTGCGTGGGCAGCATCGTGAGGCTGTGCGCATGCTGCACCGCGTCGACGAGCCCGAGGGCGAGCAACCGGTCGAGCGCGTCGGCGCTCACGCCGTCCTGCATGCGGCGCTCCCGCAGGCGCAGCTGGAACTGCGCCCACGGCGGCAGCGGCAGCTCGCTGCTCACCAGGCCGGTCGCTTCCGACACGATCGCCTGCGCTTCGTTTGCGCGGCCGGCGGCCGCGCGGGCGGGCAGGTCGGCCAGCTGCGCGGTCGAGACGATCTCGCGCGCCACCACCCAGGCCAGGGCTTCGGCGGGCGTGCGCAGCGTGACCACGCCGAGCTCGGGGTCGCCGGCGGCGGCCGTGTGTTCGGCGTCGGTCAGCAAGCGCATTTCATGCAGCCAGGACAGTGCCCGGCGGCCGGTGTCGGGATTCATGGAGCAGCCCTTCCTCTTCGTTGTGATCGGCGCATGCTCGCACACCGCCGCGCGGCTACTTGCCCCGGGCGGCCAAGTGCCCCAGCGGCAGCGCGCTGCTGGCCTTCACCTCGCCCAGCGAGAAGCTGGTGTGCAGGTCTTTCACGTTCGGCAGGTTCATCAGGTGCTGGCGCGCGAAGGCCGAGAAGCTGTCCAGGTCCTGCGCCACCACCTGCAGCTCGAAGGTGCCGGTGCCGCTGATGTAGTGGCAGGCGACCACGTCGGGCAGCTTGCGGATGGCGTCTTCCAGCTTGCGGGTGGCCTCGTGCGTGACGCGCTCGGTGTCCACGCGCACGAAAGCGAGCACGCCCAGCCCTATCTTGTGGCGGTCGATCTCGGCGTGGTAGCCCTTGATGAAGCCGGCGTCCTCGAGCGCGCGCACCCGGCGCCAGCAGGGCGCGGCCGAGAGGCCCACGCGCTGCGCAAGCTCGGCGTTCGTGAGGCGTCCGTCGGCCTGCAGTTCTTGCAGGATTGCGAGGTCGAACTTGTCAATGCTTTCCATGGAGTCGAATCTTAAGCAAGATTCTTTCTGGAACAGGGTTTTTCAGGGCAAAGAACGCAAACACCTGTCGCGGACCCCGGCATACACTTTGCATGATCATGGGCTCGTGCCCTACCCGGGCGAAGACCCACAGTAATCAGCCAGGCCCACAAGGCCCTGCCATACGGAGACAGAAAAAATGAATGCACCGCTGCCCGCGCACATTCGCAAGGCCCTGGAAACGGTCACGCTCGACGACAAATACTCGCTCGACTACGGCCGGGCCTTCATGAGCGGCGTCCAGGCCCTCGTCAAGCTGCCCATGCTGCAGCGCCTGCGCGACCAGCAGGCCGGCAAGAACACCGCCGGCTTCATCAGCGGCTACCGCGGCTCCCCGCTCGGCGGCTACGACCAGGCCCTGTGGAAGGCCAGCAAGTTCCTGAAGGAACAGAACATCGTCTTCCAGCCCGGCGTGAACGAAGAGCTGGCCGCCACCGCGCTATGGGGCACCCAGCAACTGGGCTTCTCTCCGCAGGGCACCAACAAGTTCGACGGCGTCTTCGGCATCTGGTACGGCAAGGGCCCGGGCGTGGACCGCTGCTCCGACGTGTTCAAGCACGCCAACATGGCCGGCACCACCGAGTTCGGCGGCGTGATCGCGGTGGCGGGCGACGACCACATCTCCAAGAGCAGCACGGCCGCGCACCAGAGCGACCACATCTTCAAGGCCTGCGGCACGCCGGTGTTCTTTCCCGCGAACGTGCAGGAAATCCTCGACCTGGGCATCCACGCCTTCGCGCTGAGCCGCTTCTCGGGCGTGTGGTCGGGCATGAAGACGATCCAGGAGATCGTCGAGTCGAGCGCCACGGCCATGATCGACCCCGAGCGCGTCGAGATCGTCATTCCCACCGACTTCGAAATGCCGCCCGGCGGCCTGCACATCCGCTGGCCCGACCATGCGCTGGAGCAGGAAGCCCGGCTCATGCACTACAAGTGGTACGCCGCGCTGGCGTACATCCGCGCCAACCGGCTGAACCACAACGTCATTCAAGGCCCGAACGACCGCTTCGGCATCATGGCCAGCGGCAAGGCCTTCAACGACACCCGCCAGGCGCTGATCGACCTGGGCCTGGACGACGCGGCCTGCCGCCAGCTGGGCATCCGCCTGCACAAGGTGGGTGTGGTGTGGCCGCTGGAAGCGCAGCTCACGCGCGAGTTCGCCACCGGCCTGCAGGAGATCCTGGTGGTCGAGGAAAAGCGCCAGGTCATCGAATACCAGCTCAAGGAAGAGCTCTACAACTGGCGCTCCGACGTGCGGCCCAACGTGGTCGGCAAGTTCGACGAGGGCGAGGTGCACGCGGCGGAGGGCTACTCCGGCGGCGAATGGTCGATGCCCAACCCGACCGCGCACACCCTTCTGCGCGCCAACGCCGACCTGAACCCCGCCATGATCGCCAAGGCCATCGCCGGGCGGCTGCGCAAGACCGGCCTGCTGGCCGCCGCCGGCGCCGACATGGCCGCGCGCATCGACGCCCAGCTCGCCATCCTCGAGGCCAAGGAGCGCTCGATGGTGGTGCAGCAGGCCTCCACCAGCGTGGTCGACGCCACCCGCCAGCCCTGGTTCTGCTCGGGCTGCCCGCACAACACCAGCACCGTGGTGCCCGAAGGCTCGCGCGCCATGGGCGGCATCGGCTGCCACTTCATGGCGACCTGGATGGACCGCTCCACCATCGGCTTCACGCAGATGGGCGGCGAGGGCGTGCCGTGGGTGGGCCAGCAGCCTTTCACCACCGACCAGCACATCTTCGCGAACCTGGGCGACGGCACCTACTTCCACAGCGGCCTGCTCGCCATCCGCCAGAGCATCGCGGCGGGCGTGAACATCACCTACAAGATCCTCTACAACGACGCGGTCGCCATGACCGGCGGCCAGCAGGTCGGCGAGCGGCCCGAAGGCCACTCGGTGCTGCAGATCGCCGAGAGCCTGCATGCCGAAGGCGCGGTGAAGGTCGTGATCGTGACCGACGAGCCTGAGAAGTACGAGGGCGTGAACATCCCCGGCGACCACGTGCAGGTCAAGCACCGCGACCTGCTCGACGACGTGCAGCGCGAGTTCCGCAAGATCCCCGGCACCACGGCCATCATCTACGACCAGACCTGCGCCACCGAGAAGCGCCGCCGCCGCAAGCGGGGCACGGCCGTCGATCCGGCCAAGCGCGTGGTCATCAACGAGCTGGTGTGCGAGGGCTGCGGCGACTGCAGCGTGCAGAGCAACTGCCTGAGCGTGGAGCCGCTGGAGACCGAATTCGGCCGCAAGCGCACCATCAACCAGAGCAGCTGCAACAAGGACATGAGCTGCCTGAAGGGCTTCTGCCCCAGCTTCGTGACGGTCGAAGGCGGCCAGCTCAAGAAGAAGGGCAAGAACAAGGCGGCCACGCCGGCCGAGTTCGGCCTGCTGCCCGAGCCCGCGATCCCGTCGCTGGTCGGCGGCAAGGTCTGGGGCGTGGTGGTGGCGGGCGTCGGCGGTACCGGCGTCATCACCATCGGCCAACTGCTGGGCATGGCCGCGCACATCGAGGCCAAGGGCATCGTCACGCAGGACGCGGCCGGCCTTGCGCAAAAGGGCGGCGCCACCTGGAGCCACGTGCTGATCGGCGACACGCAGGACGACATCCGCACCACGCGCGTCGGCACCGCGGCGGCCGACCTGATCCTGGCCTGCGACCCGCTGGTCACGGTCAACGGCGAAACCATGGCGCGCATGCGCGAAGGGCGCACGCACGTGGCGCTCAACAGCCACAGCTCGCCCACCGCCGCCTTCGTGCGCAACGCCAACTGGCAGAACCCGGAAGACGCCTGCGCCGCCGAAATCGCGCGCGCCGTGGGCATCGACGCCATGGGCACCTTCGACGCCGATGCAGCCGCCACCACGCTGATGGGCGACAGCATCTACGTCAACCCGATGATCCTGGGCTACGCCTGGCAGAAGGGCTGGATCCCGCTGGAGCACGAGTCGCTGATGCGCGCCATCGAGCTGAACGCCGTGGCCGTCGAGAACAACAAGACGGCCTTCGAGTGGGGCCGCCAGGCGGCGGTGCGGCCCGAAGAGCTGCAAAAGCGCGTGCGCCCCGGCCAGGTCATCGAGTTCAAGAAGCGCGAATCGGTCGAGAGCCTGGTGGCGCGCCGCGTGGAGTTCCTGACGGGCTACCAGAACGCCGCCTACGCCGACGAATACAAGCAGTTCGTGGGCAAGGTGCAGCGGGCCGAGGCGGCCGTCGGCAAGAGCACCGCGCTGACCGAGACGGTCGCGCGCTACCTGTTCAAGCTGATGGCGTACAAGGACGAATACGAAGTCGCCCGCCTGCACACTGACCGCACGTTCCTCGACCGCGTCGAAGGCATGTTCGAGGGCGACTACAAGCTCAACTACCACCTGGCGCCGCCGCTCATCGCAAAGAAGAACAGCAAGGGCCAGCTGCAGAAGCAGAAGTTCGGCCCCTGGATGCTGACCGGCTTCAGGCTGCTCGCGAAGCTCAAGGGCGTGCGCGGCACGGCGCTCGACATCTTCGGGCGCACCGAGGAGCGCAAGACCGAGCGCGCGCTGATCGGCGAGTACCGCGCCAGCATCGAGGAAGTGATCGGCGCGCTGCGGGCCGACAACCACGCGCTGGCGCTCGAAATTGCCGGCCTGCCCGAGCAGATCCGCGGCTACGGCCACGTCAAGGAGCGCAATCTCGCGGCCGCCCGCACCCGCTGGAACGAGCTGCTGGCCAAGTGGCGCAACCCGCAGGCGCAGCGCGCGGCAGCCTGATTTTTCGACGGAATCCCACCGCAAGGAGCGCCCGATGGGCGCTTTTTGCTATTGAAAAGATAGCATCGGGTGGGCGGAACGGATGGCCGGAAAGCCCTCCCCGCCGCGCCGGATAAGCCCGTGGAACGGCCATCCGCGCCGAATACAATGCCCGGTGCTGTGCGCGGCCAAGCCCCGCCGAGCTTTGACTTGCGGCCCCAATTCCGTTCGTGGCCGCGAAGCCATGAGAAGAGTCGGGACCGGCCCGCCTTCCTCTCGTTTTCTCTTCCCTCTGCTGGAGACTCTCTTGTTCATTTCCTCTGCTTTCGCCCAGACCGCGCCCGCTGCAGCCGGCGGCGGTGACATGTTGTCCTCGCTCGGCAGCATGCTGCCCCTGGTGCTGATGTTCGTGGTGCTGTATTTCGTCATGATCCGCCCGCAAATGAAGCGCCAGAAAGAAGCCCGCGCAATGATCGAGGCGCTGGCCAAGGGCGACGAAGTCGCCACCGCCGGCGGCGTGCTCGGCAAGATCACCTCGCTGAGCGACCAGTACCTGGGCCTGGAGATCGCCAACGGCGTCGAGATCAAGATCCAGCGCAGCGCCGTGGTGCAGGTCCTGCCCAAGGGCGCCGTCAAGCAATAAAAGCGTGAGCTGAACCTTGCGCTTTGCGGCGCAGGGCCCCAAGTCACGCGGTGTTCCATTTCTGAAAAGCTTGAGAAAAGCGCCCGCTCATGAACCGCTACCCGGTCTGGAAGTACACGATCATCGTGATCGTGTTGCTCGTGGGGCTCATCTACGCCCTGCCCAATTTCTTCGGTGAGGCGCCTGCGGTGCAGGTGTCGGCGGCCAAGACGGTCGTCAAGGTCGATGCCTCCACCCAGACCCGGGTCGAGGAGGCGCTCAAGGCCGCTGGCCTGACGCCCGACCTGATCACCCTGGACGCCACCTCGCTGCGCGCCCGCTTCGCCACCACCGACGACCAGCTCAAGGCGCGCGACGCCGTGCAGCGCGCGCTGGTGCCCGACGCGAACGACCCGCCGTACACGGTGGCGCTCAACCTGGTGTCGCGCTCGCCCAAGTGGCTGACCGCGCTGCACGCCTTCCCCATGTACCTGGGCCTTGACCTGCGCGGCGGCGTCGACTTCCTGCTGCAGGTGGACATGAAGGGCGCCATCGACAAGAAGGCCGAGTCCTTCGCCAGCGACCTGCGCACCACCTTCCGCGACAAGAGCATCCGCGGCACCGCGGTGAGCCGCAACGGCCAGACCGTCGAGGTGACCTTCCGCGACGCGGCCTCGCTCGACGCGGCCAAGCGCATCATCCAGGACCAGTTCCCCGACCTCGCCACCACCGACAGCCAGGACGGCAGCAACTGGCGCCTCGTGGCCACCATCAAGCCCGAAGCCGCGCGCCGCATGCAGGACGCCGCGCTCAAGCAGAACATCACCACGCTGCACAACCGGATCAACGAACTCGGCGTGGCCGAGCCCGTGATCCAGCAGCAGGGCCTGGACCGCATCGTCGTGCAGCTGCCCGGCGTGCAGGACACCGCCAAGGCCAAGGAAATCCTGGGCCGCACCGCCACGCTCGAAATGCGCATGGTCGACGAAAGCGCCGAGGGCCGCGCCGCCGAGCTGAGCGGCGGCCCCGTGCCCTTCGGCTCCGAGAAATTCCTCGACCGCCAGGGCCGGCCCGTGATCGTGAAGAAGCAGGTGCTCGTCACCGGCGAGAACCTCACCGACGCGCAGCCCGGCTTCGACCAGCAGAGCAACCAGCCCAAGGTCGACCTGACCATGGACGCCAAGGGCGGCCGCATCATGCGCGACGTCAGCCGCGAGAACTACAAGAAGCGCATGGCCATGCTGATCTTCGAGAAGGGCAAGGGCGAAGTGCTCACCGCTCCGTCGATCAACGGCGAACTCGGCAACCGCTTCCAGGTCTCGGGCTCCATGACCGTGGTCGAGGCCAACGACCTCGCGCTGCTGCTGCGCGCCGGCTCGCTGGCCGCGCCCATGGAAATCATCCAGGAACGCACCATCGGCCCGACGCTGGGCGCCGACAACATCGAGAAGGGCTTCAAGAGCGTGATGTACGGCTTCCTGGCGATCATGGTCTTCATGTGCGCGTACTACGCACTGTTCGGCCTGTTCTCCTCGATCGCGCTGGCCGTCAACCTGATGCTGCTGGTGGCCATCCTCTCGCTGCTGCAGGCCACGCTCACGCTGCCCGGCATCGCGGCCATGGCCCTGGCCATCGGCGTGGCGATCGACTCCAACGTGCTGATCAACGAACGCGTGCGCGAAGAGCTGCGCAACGGGGCGTCGCCGCAGGCGGCCATCCATGCCGGCTACGAACGCGCCTGGGGCACCATCCTGGACTCCAACGTGACCACCCTGATCGCGGGTATCGCGCTGCTGGCCTTCGGCTCGGGCCCGGTGCGCGGCTTCGCGGTGGTGCACTGCATCGGCATCGTCACCTCGATGTTCTCCGCCGTGTTCTTCTCGCGCGGCCTCGTGAACTTCTGGTACGGCCAGAAGAAGAAGCTCAAGACGGTGTCCATCGGCACGGTCTGGCGCCCCGCAACCGACGGCTCGGCCGTGGCAACCAAGTAAAGGGCGAGGACAAGCGTCATGGAATTCTTCCGCATCCACAGGACCATCCCGTTCATGCGCCACGCGGTGGTGCTGAACATCGTCTCCGTCGTCACCTTCGCGCTGGCGGTGTTCTTCCTGTTCCACCGCGGGCTGCACCTGTCGGTGGAGTTCACGGGCGGCACGGTGATCGAGGTCGCCTACGAGCAGTCCGCCGACATCGGCAAGGTGCGCGATGCCGTCACCAAGCTCGGCTACCCGGAGGTGCAGGTCCAGAACTACGGCACCTCGCGCGACGTGCAGATCCGCCTGCCGGCCCAGAAGGGCATGAGCTCCGACCAGCAGAGCGCGCAGGTCATGCAGGCGCTGAAGTCGGTCGACCCGTCGGCCACGCAGCGCGGCATCGAGGTCGTCGGCCCGCAGGTCGGCGAAGAGCTGACCACCAACGGCCTCAAGGCCCTGGGCATGGTGGTCGTGGGCATCATGATCTACCTGGCGTTTCGCTTCGAATGGAAGTTTGCGCTGGCTACCGTGCTGGCCAACCTGCACGACGTGGTGATCATCCTGGGCTTCTTCGCCTTCTTCCAGTGGGAGTTCTCGCTGGCGGTGCTGGCGGCGGTGCTGGCGGTGCTGGGCTACTCGGTGAACGAATCGGTGGTGATCTTCGACCGGATCCGCGAGAACTTCCGCCGCTACCGGAAGATGACGACCACCGAGATCATCGACAACGCGATCACCTCGACCATCAGCCGGACCATCATCACCCACGGCTCCACCCAGCTCGTGGTGCTGTCGATGTTCTTCTTCGGCGGGCCGACCCTGCACTACTTCGCCCTGGCGCTGACCATCGGCATCTGCTTCGGCATCTACTCTTCCTGCTTCGTGGCGGCGGCCATCGCCATGTGGCTCGGCATCAAGCGCGAAGACCTCGTCAAGGGCGGCCCGACCAAGCGCGACGGCGAATCGGGGGACGACCCGAACGCCGGGGCCGTGGTCTGACGGATACTTCAGGCTTAATTCAGGCGGCCAGGGCGGCGCCGCGGTATGCATGCAACGCCGCGCGCTCTCCACACTTGTGCGGTTGAGCATCCCGATGCAAGCTCGCGGTTGTCGCCGATAAACCGAACACCCTGGCCTTTCCGACTTTTCAATGAGCATTGCGCGGTCCGCTTCTTCCCTGCAGCTCGCTCGCGAGACGCGTGAGCGTTTCGTGGCGGCCACGGAAGGCGCGATCGTGCCGCTGGCCCGCGCAATCCGGGACCGGCTGACCGCGCTGGCCTCGGAAGCCGGCAACGCCCGCGCCATGCAGGAGCACCGCGACGATTTCGTGGCGTTCCAGGGGCAGGGCACCCGCTGGGTCTCGCTCGCGCAGACCGGCTGGCGCAAGGCGCTGGCGGGCTCGGGCGGCGGCACGGCCGCGGCGTCTTCGGGTTTGCGCCTCGAGCTCATCGGCGACGAGGAGGTCGAGAGCAACATCCTCTCTTCGCGCCTGGCGCAGGTGATCCACGACAAGGCCAGCTTCGAGCTGAGCGACCTGCGCCTGCGCATCCAGCACCTCGAAGGCACCTCCGAACTCGACGCCCACGACGTGCTCAAGCCCGAGACGCTGGCCAAGCTGCTGGTCGAGCAATGGCTCGGCGCGGGCCTGAGCCGCGGCATGTGGACCCGGGTGCAGGACACCGTGCAGCAGGCGCTGGTCGACGTGGTCGTCAAGGCCTACAAAGACGCCAACGTGTTCCTGGTCGCCAACGGGGTGATGCAGGAGATCGATCTCAAGAGCTTCGTGCGGCGCACGGGCAGCAGCAGCGGCGGCGCAGCGGGCGCAGGCGGCGGCTCCGGCGGCCCGACCACGTCGAGCGGCTCGATGGCCCGCGACAGCAGCATGTCCGGCGGCCCCCACAGCGCCCAGCGCCCCGGCTTCGGGTTCGCCGGCTCGCAGCAGGGTTCGGTGCCCTCGGCCGTGGCGCCTCCAGCAACCACCGGCGGATCGCCGTTGATGATCGCCCGGCAACGCGCGCAGACCGCCCTGCTGAGCCTCAAGCGGTTCGTGACCGCGCGCATCGGCGGCGACACGGGCGCAGGCGCGGGACAGCATTACCAGGCCGCGAATCCCGATGGACGCGCCACCGATGCCGGCGGCGGCGGGGGGCCGGCGGCTCCGCGCGTGTTCTCGCGCACCTTCGCCGGCGCCATCGCCGACGCCGAAGTCGCCTATCGCATGGCGGCCACCCAGTTCATGGACGGCCCGGGCGAGCAGGCCACGCTGATGCAGCAGACCGCCGTCGACCTGCGCAAGCGGACCACCGAGCTCAAGAAACGCGCGCCGACCACCGCCGACAAGGCCACGGTCGAGATCGTGGCGCTGATGTTCCAGGCCATCCTGGCCGAGGAACGCATTCCTTTTTCGGCGCGCGTGTGGTTCGCGCGCCTGCAGATGCCGGTGCTGCGCGTGGCCATCGCCGAGCCCGAGTTCTTCGGCACCCTGCAGCACCCCGCGCGCATGCTGATCGACCGCATGGGCTCGTGCGTGATGGGCTTCGACGCGGCGGCCATCACCGGCAGCGCGCTCGAAGGCGAGATCCGCCGCGTGGTGCAGGTCATCGAGCAATATCCCGAAACCGGCCAGCGCGTGTTCAAGCTGGTGTTCGACGAGTTCGTCGCCTTCCTCAACCGCTACCTGACCCAGAGCGACACCACGCAGCGCGTGATGAGCGTGGCGCAGCAGGTCGAGCAGAAGGAAACGATGGCGATCCAGTACACCATCGAGTTGCGCAAGATGCTGAACGACATGCCGGTGCGCGACGAGATCCGGGAGTTCCTCTTCAAGGTCTGGGCCGAGGTGCTGGCCATTGCCGCGCTGCGCTACGGCGCGCAGGGCGAGCAGACGGTGATGCTCAAGCGCGTGGCCTCCGACCTGGTGTGGGCCGCGAGCGCCAAGCCCAACCGCACCGACCGCGCCCGCGTCATACAAGACCTGCCGCAGCTGCTGCAGCGCCTGCGCCAGGGCATGGCGCTGCTGGGCATCGTCGACGAGCCGCAGGAAGCGCACATCAAGATCATCGGCGCCACGCTGTCCGACGCCTTCCTGTCGAAGACCGAGGCGATTCCGCAGGCCAAGATCGAAGCCATGGCCGAGCGGCTGACGCACCTGGAAGACTTCGTGACCGACGTCGGCGGCGCCTCCGACCTGCCGCTCGACGCCCACAGCATCGAGCTGCTGCTCGGCGTGGACGCCGCCTCGATCGAGGTCGTTCCCGATGCCGCCGGCGCCAAGGTGGCCGACGACATGCTCGCCTGGGCGCATGAGTTGCAGGTGGGCAACTGGTTCATGCTCGACCACAACGACCGGGTGAGCCAGGTGCAGTTCGTGTGGCGCAGCGACCGCAAGCAGCTGCACCTGTTCGCCTCCGCGGACGGCCGCAGCTTCCTGATCCAGGCCGGTCGCCTGGCCATGTACCTGCAGGCTGGCCTGCTGGTGCCGGCCGAGGAAGAAACGCTCACCGTGCGCGCCACGCGAGAAGCGCTGGCCAAGCTCGACGCCAACCCCGAGCGCCTGCTGAACTAGCCGGGAGGCGAGCTCAGTGTGCGGTGCGGCCTTCGCGGCTTTCGCAGAGTTCGTCGAGCACCAGCGCATCGGGCTCGATGCCGGTGCTCCAGTGGACCATCAGCACGATGATCTTCAGCTCGTCGATCGCGACCGGATCGCCCGGTGCGGCCATCGCGCGCTCGATCACGATTTCGCGCAGCCCGCAGGGCAGCACGTCCGATGATTCGAGGAAGCGGATGAAGCCCAGGCATTCGGCGCCGAGGTGCTCCTGCTCCGCCTGGGAGTAGATGCGCATGGCATCGGGGGATTGGGGCAGGGCCGCTTCGGGTGCGCCGCGCAATGTGACGGTAGCCGAGGCCGCGTCGTCGGCGTGGTGCTCGATCTGCATGCCTTGCGTTGCAAGGCTCAGGCCATCGAGCCAGTGAAGGGCTTCGCGGATTTCTTCTGCCTCGAAGCCGTGTGCGCTGAGCTTGCGGCCCAGTTGTTCGGGTTCGGGGCATGCATCGCCGCGCCAGTAGTTCTCGTAGACAAAAACAAGTACTTCGAACATGCGCACCAATATAGCCCAGGAAGTGGCCGATCGCCCCCGGGCTTTGCGCACTTCGCATCACTTTTCCTTCCTGCATGCGCAGGCGGTCGCGCGGGCCTCGATCAGCTGCTGGCAGATCGCTGGAAGAGCCCGCCGGGCAGGCGCGAGACATGGCCGTCCAGTTCGAGCGAAAGCAGCTTCGCCTGCAGCGCGGCGGCGCTCCAGCCGGTGCGTGCGCTCAGTGCGTCGAGGCTGACCGGGTCGAAGCCCAGGGCCTCCAGCAGCGGGGCCTCGGCCGACGACGGCGCCTGCTGCGCTTCGGCTGCGTCGCTGCTGCCGTTGCCGTTGCCGTTCTTGGGCGGCGATGCGGACGGTGTGTGCTGCAGCGGCGGCAGCTCTTCGAGGATGTCGTTGACCGATTCCACGAGCTTGGCGCCCTGCCGGATCAGCGCATGGCAGCCGCGCGACTGGGGCGAGTGGATCGAGCCCGGTATCGCGAACACTTCCTTGCCCTGCTCCGAGGTGAGCCGCGCGGTGATCAGCGAGCCCGACTGCAGCGCCGCCTCGACCACCAGCGTGCCGCGCGCCAGCCCGGCGATGAGCCGGTTGCGCTTCGGAAAGTTCTGCGTGAGCGGCGGCGTGCCCAGCGGCAACTCGCTGACGATCAGGCCTTGCTGGGTGATGCGGTGCGCCAGGTCGCGATGCCGCGCCGGGTAGACGCGGTCGAGCCCGGTGCCGACCACGGCGACCGTGGCCAGGCAGGGCGTCTCGCCGGCGGCGTCCAGCGCGCCCTGGTGCGCGGCGCCGTCCACCCCCAGCGCCAGCCCCGAGACTACCGGCAGGCCCGCCTCGCCCAGCGCGCGCGCAAAGCTGCGCGCATTGCTGGCGCCTTGCGGTGTCGGGTTGCGGCTGCCCACGACAGCGATGCTGTGGCCGAGCTGCGTGAGGTCGTAGTCGGCGGCGCCGAGCACATAGAGCATGGGCGGCGGATCGGCCATTTCGAGCAGCGAGGCCGGGTAGCCTGCATCGCCGAGCGTGACGAGCCGGCGCGAGCTGCCGTTGTCGGTGTTGTGCAGCCATTGCCAGGTCTGGTCGACCTGGGCCTGGAGATTGGCGGGCGGCTGCCGCAGTGCCTCGGCCTGCGCGAGCGACACCACTTCGCGCAGCGCTTCTTCCGGCTGCGCGAACACGCGCTCGGGCAAGCCGAACGCCGCGAGGAGCCGGCGCACGGTGCCGTCACCGATGCCGGGGGTCAGTGAAAGTCGCAGCCAGCCTGCGAGTTCTGCGCGTTCCAAACGAATGTGCGAAAGAGCCGTAGCCGTGGGTCAGGGATTGACGAGGAAGTCGCCAGCGCGCGGAGTGTCGTTGATTTCCAGGACCAGCGCGTAGGACACTTTCTCGAAAGTGCGAAACACCATCAGCAGGCCGATGCGTTCGTTGGGCAGCTTGATGGTTTCCTTGCGGGCGCCGGTACGGTCGACGATGGTCTCACCGTTCTTCAGGATGGCCAGCACGTGGCCGCTGTCGATGCCGTCGCGCGTGCCCTTGTTGATGGCCACCACCTGGTTCTGCGCGGCGAACTGCACCGCGTTGCCGTAGACCGAGATGATGCGGCCGTCGACCTGCGTCGAGGGCGCGCGCGGCACGTAGCTCAGCAGCTGGCGCGGCGGCTCGGGCAGCAGGCGGTCGCCGGCGCGGATTTCCTCGCGCGACGCGATGATGTCGACGGTCGCGGGCACCACCGTGATGACGTCCTTGTCCTCGACCGTCTCGACGGTGGTCGACTCGCCGCGCTGCAGCTGCGCCTTGCCCAGGTACTGCGCCTCGTAGCCGAGGATTTCGCCCGTGCCCGGGTCTTTCAGCGGGGTGGCGTTGCGGAACACGCGGAAATGCTGAACCGGGCCCGGGGCCTCGACCAGCGGCGAATTGGCGTTGCCGCGCGCATAGGCGCGGTCGCCGCGTGACAGCAGAACACGGTTGTCGTTGCCGGCCACGATGCGCGGCGCGCTCTCCAGCGTGCCGGCGTCGACCACGATGGGCTCGCTCAGGAACGGCTCGATGATGCTCGGGTTGAGCGTGGGCAGCGCCATGCCGGCCAGCGAATCGAAGCGGGTGCGCGGTGACAGCTTGATGGTGCCGCCGTCGCCGCTGAAGCCGCCGCGGCGGGTGGTCGTGAGGCGGGCGCGGCCGCCGGTCTTGTCCAGGTAGAGCACCTGGCCGGGGTAGATGCGGTGCGGGTTCGCGATCTCGTCGAGGTTCATGCCCCACAGCTCGGGCCAGCGCCAGGGGCGCAGCAGGTAGAGGCGGGAGATGGCCCAGAGCGTGTCGCCGGGCTTGACGGTGTATTCGTCGGGGGCGTTGGGGGAGAGTTCGCTCAGCGGCACGCCGGTTTGCGCGGTCTGCTGGGCCGTGGCGCGCTGCTGCGGCGTCACCGGGTAGTTCTGGGCCCAGGCCGTCGTGGCGCCGCAACTGCCGAGCACCGCCAGGGCGGTCAGCGTGGCAAGAAATGAGGGGCGCTGGCGTTCAGCTGATCTGAGCTTTTTCATGTCTGGATGGGTGAGCGCGCGAGGTATCGCCGCACATACGAATCTCACAATTTGCTACGAATTCTGCGCTGAAGCCCCTGGCAGGGCAACGTTTTCGGGCGCGTGGGGCCCGTCGCGTCGCGGAATTGGCGAAAATAGCCACAACTTCCCCCCGATTTCATGGCCAAACGAATCATTCTGAGTTACCCGGACAAGCGCCTGCACACGGTGGCCAAGCCGGTGCAGGGCGTCGACGCGCGCGTCAAGGCGCTGGTGGCCGACATGCTGGAAACAATGTACGACGCCAACGGCATCGGCCTGGCAGCCACGCAGGTCGACGTGCATGAGCGGCTCGTCGTCATCGACGTGTCGGAAGAGCGAAACGAGCCCATCGTGCTCATCAACCCCGAGATCACCTGGGCCAGCGACGAGAAGGTGCTGAACGAGGAAGGCTGCCTCTCGGTGCCCGGCATCTACGACGGCGTGATGCGCTCGACCTCGGTCAAGGTGCAGGCGCTCGACGAGAACGGCGAAAGCCGCACCATCGAGGCCGACGGCCTGCTGGCCGTGTGCATCCAGCACGAACTCGACCACCTGCTGGGCAAGGTGTTCGTCGAATACCTCTCCCCCCTGAAGCGCAACCGCATCAAGAGCAAGCTGCTCAAGCAGCAGCGCGAAGAACTGCGGGAACGGGCCTGACATGACGATGCAGCGCGGCTTTCGCACCTTCGCCACGCTGGCGGTCTTCGCGGCCGCCGGCCTGGGGCTGGCGGGCTGCGTGAGCGAGCCCGCGCGCATCCGGCCCGGCACCTCCGCCGCCGAAACGCTGCAGCTGCTGGGCACGCCCACGGGCCGCTATCCGCTCAACGGCGGCGGCGAGCGGCTGCAGTATTCGCGCATGCCCGCCGGCTTCGAGGTGACCGACATCGACGTTGACGCGTCCGGCAAGGTCGTCTCGGTGACCCAGGTGCTCAGCGAAGCGCGCTTCGGCCAGGACATCAAGGTCAACCAGTGGCGCCAGGACGACGTCATGGCCTTCTACGGCCGCCCCTATGAAATCTCCCGCGTCAGTTCCTTCGACGGTGCCGTCTGGACCTGGCGCTACAAGGCCGTGAACGAGCGCCGCATGCTGTACATCTACATCGATCCGACCGGCGTGGTCCGGCGCTATCACACGGGGGACGATCTCGAGCTCGATCGGATCCGCGATTGAGCCGCCTGCGCGTCGTTTTCGCGGGCACGCCCGAGTTCGCTCGCGTCGCCCTGGAGGCCATCGCCGCCGCCGGCCATGACATCGTGCTGGTGATGAGCCAGCCGGACCGCCCCGCCGGCCGCGGCATGAAGCTGCAGGCCTCACCCGTCAAGCAGTGCGCAGTGGCCAACGGCTGGCCCGTGGCCCAGCCGCGCAGCCTGCGCCTGGACGGCAAGTACCCCGACGAAGCCTCGGCCGCGCGCGACACCCTGCTGGCCGCCAGGCCCGACGTGATGGTGGTCGCCGCCTACGGCCTGATCCTGCCGCAGTGGGTGCTCGACCTGCCGGTGCACGGCTGCCTCAACATCCACGCGAGCCTGCTGCCGCGCTGGCGCGGCGCCGCGCCGATCCACCGCGCCATCGAGGCCGGTGACGCGCAGACCGGCATCACCATCATGCAGATGGACGCGGGGCTCGATACCGGCGACATGCTGCTGCGCGAGTCGGTCGACATCGGCGACGACAACACGGCGCGCCTGCACGACCGGCTGGCCGGGCTGGGCGGCCGCATGATCGTCGAGGCGTTGGCGAACATCGGCGGCCTCACCCGCACGCCCCAGCCCGCCGAAGGCATCACCTACGCCCACAAGGTCGAGAAGCACGAAGCGCTGATCGACTGGGCCCAGGCCGCCGACGCCATCGTGCGCCGCATCCGCGCCTTCGACCCGTTCCCCGGCGCCAACAGCCCGCTCGACGGCGAGGCCATCAAGCTGTGGGCCGCCCACGCGACTGCGGCCACCGATGCGTCGGCTGCGCCGGGCACGATCCTGGCCGTCACAGACGCCGGCGTTGCCGTGGCGGCTTCCGGCTCGACCGTCACCATCACCGAACTCCAGCGCGCGGGCGGCAAGCGCCTGCCCGTGGCCGATTTCCTGCGCGGCTTCGACCTGAAGCCCGGGCAGGTGTTCGGCTGATGTTCCTGTCGACCGCCATCCGCTCGCGGCCCGAATTCCGGACGGGCGTGCGCGACATGTCTTCCGTGGCGCTGGGCATCGGCGCCTGGGGCCTCATGACCGGCGTGGCCATGGTCAAGTCGGACATGAGCGTGATCGAGGCGATTGCGATGACCCTGCTGGTCTACGCGGGCAGCTCGCAGCTGGCGGCCATTCCGCTGCTGGCCGCGGGCGCGCCGGCCTGGGTGATCCTGGCCACGGGCTTCTGCGTGAACCTGCGCTTCGTCGTGTTCAGCCTGCACCTGCGCCCCTACCTCATGCACATGCCGCGCTGGCGCCGCATGCTGCACGGCTACCTCACGGCCGACATGAGCTATGCGCTCTTCACCAGGAAGTACCCCAAGCCGCCGCTCACCATTGCCGAGGAGCATTCGCAGGAGGCCTACCTCACCGGCAACTACTTCGTGACCTGGTGCGCCTGGATGGGCATGAGCATGCTGGGCGTGGCGCTCGCCAACTTCATTCCGCAGAACTGGGGCCTGGGCTTCGCGGGCGTGCTGAGCCTGGTGGCCATCGTCTGCTCGATGGCGACGACGCGGCTGCGCGTGCTGGCCGCGCTGATTGCCGGCGTGACCGCGGTGGCCGCCTATGCGCTGCCGCTGAAGCTCAACATCGTGGTCGCCATCGGCGTCGCGGTGCTGCTGTGCTTCTGGCTGGAGAAGCAGTTCGGGCTCGACCCGGCGGCGGAGGACGACAAGTGAGTGGAACCACCGACCTGTGGACCATGGGCGTGATCGTCGGGCTGGCGCTCGTCACCGTGCTCACGCGCTGCTTCTTCTTCATCCTGGACCGCCCCTGGGGCCTGCCCGAGTGGGCGCACCGTGCGCTGCACTACGCGCCGGCCGCCGCGCTCGCGGCGGTGATCGCGCCCGAGATCGTCATGACGCAGGGCCACCTGATCGGCACGCTGCACGACGCCCGCCTCTATGCGGCGGTCGTCGGCGCGGCTTACTACTACTGGCGGCGCGGCGTGCTCGGCACCATGCTCGCGGGCATGGCGGTGTACCTGCCGCTGCACCTGGGCCTCGGCTGGTAGTTCGCGTCTTCAGTCGAGCTTCACGCCGGCTGTTCTGATGATGTTGCCCCAGCGCTCGCTCTCGGCGCGCGAGAGCTTGTAGAAGTCCTGCGGCGAGCCCGGCAGCGCCTCGAAGCCGAAGTCCGCGAACAGCTTCACCACCTTCGGCGCCTTCATGGCCTTGTGCAGTTCGGCGTTGAGCCGCGCCACCGCTTCCGGCTGCATGCCGGCCGGACCGATCAGGCCGTGGAAGGCGTAGGCGTTGACATCGGGAAAGCCGGCCTCGACGAAGGTCGGCACCTCGGGCAGCGCATTGGCGCGCTGCGGCAGCGCGATGGCCAGCACCCGCACCTTGCCCGACTTGATGATCGACAGGCCCGAGGCCAGGTCGAGCATCATCACCGGCACCTGTCCGCCCATCACGTCGGACATGGCGGGCGCGGCGCCCTTGTACGGCACGTGCACGATGCTCAGCCCGGCCTTCTGCTTGAACAGCTCCATCGCCATGTGATGCGGCGAGCCGTTGCCCGGCGAGGCATAGCTCACCTTCTCGGGGTTGGCCTTCACGTAGCGCACGAACTCGGCCACGTTCTTCGCGGGGAAGTCGGGGTGCACCACCAGCGCCACCGGAAAGCGGCCGATGGTGCCGATGTAGGTGAAGTCGCTCGCGGGCTTGTACGGCAGCCTGGTGAACATGTGCTCGTTGAAGAGCAGCGCCGCGTTCTCGGCCTGCATGATCGTGTAGCCGTCGGGCCTGGCCTGCATCATCACGGACACGCCGATGTTGGTCGACGCGCCGGGCCGGTTGTCGATGATCAGCGGCTGCCCCAGCGAAGGCTGCATGGCCTCGGCCAGCGAACGCGCCAGGTTGTCGGTGCCGCCGCCGGCCGAGTACGGCACGATCCACTTGACCGGCTGGTTCGGGTAGGCCGCCGGCTGCGCCGACGCGAAGGAAACAGCCAGCGCGAGGGTCGCTTCCAGCAGGGGAAGGAAGCGTTTCATCATCGTCTTTTGTCTCCGTTTGCCTGTCTAGAAATCGGTTCGGTTCAGTCGCCGCGCAGCACCTGCCAGAGCTCGCGGTCGCGCTCGGCGGTCCACACCACGGGGTGTTCGATGCCGCGCAGCTCGTCATAGGCGCGCGACACGTCGAAGGGCAGCACATGCTGGAACACGGGCCAGCCGCCGAAGCGCGGCGTCATGGCCGCCTCTGCGCGCGCGAAGCAGCCCTTGAGCGTGTCGCCCGCCGCGATGCCGGCCTTCACGCTGTCGAGCAGCGTCGACAGGAATGCCTTGGTCAGCCCGATCGCCTCGGCGCATGCGGCTTCGTCCTGCAGCACCGCGCCGCGGCCAGGCACCAGCACGCGCGGGTTCAGCGCATGCACCGCGTCGAGCGTGCGGGCCCAGTCGCCGATGTAGGCGTCGCCTGCGTACACGCCGCAGTGGTTCTCGACCACGTCGCCGGAGAACAGCACGCCGCAGTCGGGCAGCCAGGCGACGGTGTCGCCGCTCGAATGGCCGCGGCCCAGCGCCATCAGCCGCAGTTCGCGGCCGGTGCCCGGGCGCGGGCCGAGCCACAGGCTCATTTCGCCCTGGAAGCTCATCGTCGGGAAGGTCAGGCCCGGAATCTCTTCCACGCCCGCGAACAGGCGCGGGAAGCGGCCCACCTCCGAATCGAAGTCGGCCTGGCCGCGGGTGCGTATCCAGTCGAGCGTGCCGTTGCTCGCGATGATCTGCTCCACCTCGTCGAAGGCGCTCGCGCCCATCACGCGCACCGCGTGGTAGTGGGTGAGCACGATGGTCCTGATCGGCTTGTCGGTCACCGTGCGGATGGCGGCGAGGAAGTCGCGCGCCATGCGCGGCGTGGGGCGCGTGTCGATCAGCACCACGTGGTCGTCGCCGACGACGAAGCCGCAGTTGGGATCGAAGTCGCTGATGTAGCCGTAGGCACCGGGCGCGAGCTCGCGCAGCTGCGGCTTCTGCTCGCGTGTGTCCGAGGCAGAAGCGAAAGAGACGTTGGCGGTCATGGGGTGTGGTTGGTCGTGGGGTTGTCTTCGGCGGCCGCGCGGATGCAGGCCAGCAGCACGTCCTGGTCGGCGCACTGGTTGGCCAGCAGCAGCACGAGGCGGGCATTGAGGTCGGCGCTGTGCGCCTCGCTCAGGCCTTCGTGTGCGGCAAGCAGGGCGGCGTAGAAGCCGTCGGGGTCGGGGATGCGGGGCGCTGTGTTCATGGGGCGGTGTCGTGGGCGAGGGCGGTGCGCAACGCGGCGGCGATGACTTCGGGCGTGGTTTGCGTCAGCACGGCGGCGCGGTAGGCGTCGGGCCGCACGAGGACGAAGCCGCCCGCATGGCCGATGCCGAGATGGCGCGCCAGTTGTTCGTCGGCCTGCAGCGTGGGCAGGCCGCTGTCGCCGCCCACTGCCAGCAGGCGCAGCGGCAATGCGGCGGTGGCGTCGAGCGCGGCCCGTGCCTGTTCGCGCGTCGGCGCGAACCACATGCCGATGCACTGCGTGCCCTCGGCCAGCAGCTGCATCAGCGTCGTCCCGCGGCCGTCGGTCCAGCGCAGCGGCAGGTTCTGCACCGTGCGGCCGCCTTCGGGCAGCGCGGGCGCGGGCGGGTAGTCGTTGGCGACCGACATGCGCCCGGTGTTCACCAGCGCCCGGGCGAACGGATGGCGCGCCGCCAGCGCTACCACGGCGCGGCGCAGCGTGTGCTCGGCCGGCGAGCGCGGCGCCAGGAAGCGCGCCGAGCGGCTGGTCACCTGCAGGTTCTGCGCGGCGGCGGGCTGCCTTTCGGCGTCGTAGCTGTCGAGCAGCGCATCGCCGGCCTTGCCTTGCGCGACCAGCGCGAGCTTCCAGCCGAGGTTGGAAGCGTCCTGGATGCCGCTGTTGCCGCCGCGCGCGCCGAACGGGCTCACCACGTGCGCCGCGTCGCCGATGAAGAACACGCGGCCGTGCCGGAAGCTGTCGAGCAGATGGTCGCGGTAGCCGTACGGCCCGATCCACACGAACTCGAACTCCACGTCCGGCCCCAGCTGCTCGCGCAGCCGCGCGCCGGCCACCTCGGGCTTGCTGATGTGGGCCGTGTCGCAGTCTTCGGGCATCTGGTAGTCGATGCGCCACACGCCGTCGGCCATCAGGTGCTGCCACACGCCGCGGCCTTCGTTGAAGGGCGCGTCGACCCAGGTCCAGCGCTCGGTGGGCAGCGGCTTCCTGAAGCGCACGTCGCTGATGCACCAGCGGTCGGTGCTGCGCGAGGCGTGCGCCTCGATGCCGAGCTGCGCGCGTATCGGGCTGTTGGCGCCGGTCGCGTCGATCAGCCGGTCGGCCTCGATGGTGTAGCTGCCCGCGGGCGTCTCGATGTCCAGGCGCACGCCGTCGGCCAGTTGCTCGACGCGCGTCACGCGGCTCTTCCAGCGCACGTCGGTGCGGCCGAGTTCGAGGATGCGCTCGACCAGGATCCACTCGACGTAGAACTGCTGCAGGTTGATGAACGGCGGCTGCCTGGAGACGCTGTTCGCCTGCAGGTTGAAGTTGTAGACCTCCTGTTCGCCCGAGAAGGTGCGCCCGAACGACCAGGTGATGCCCTTGGCCGCGATGCGCTCGTAGACGCCCAGGCGCTCGAAGATCTCCAGGCTCTTCTGCGCGTAGCAGATGCCGCGCGACGAGGCGCCGCGCACGCCGACGGTGTCGTCCTCGTCGAGCAGCACGGCATGCACGCCGCGCTGCGCGAGGTCGCAGGCCAGCGTGAGGCCCGAGGGGCCGGCGCCGACGATCACGATGGGGTGGCGCACGACCTTCGCGCTGTTCAGCTCGGGCGGGGGCGTGAAGGGCCAGACCGGCAGCTCGTAGGCCGGTGCGAATGCAAAGTTTTCCATGTCTCTTCTACAGCGCGTGGGCGAACTCGGCGATGGCGTCGGCCGCCTGCGGAATCAGGTGCGGCTGGCCCGCCAGGTAGTGGTTGCCGCCCACGATGTCGACGTTGCGGATGCGCGATCCGCCCGCCGCCATCCATGCGTCGCGCGTGCTCGGAAAGGTCGACTGGTCGCCGGTGTAGGTCAGCAGCAGCTTCGGCACCGTGGTGCGCGCGAGGTTGGTGGGGCCATCGGCCTGCGAGCGCGACGACCACTGCGACAGGAAGGCCGTCAGCGAGGTGGTGCGGCCCATCGCGTTGGCCGAGTAGTTCACCTGCCGCGCGTCGCCCCACACGCTGCCCGGAAGACGGTCGTTGGGGTCGAGCGAGAGGTCGACGCAGCGCGGATCGGCATGCGTGCGGTAGACGATGAAGGTCTGGTCGCGCGGCGCGCCGGGCGTGTTGCGCAGCAGCGCGAGGCGGTCGAGGCACCACTGCTCGATGCGGTCCAGCCGCGCCTTCTGCGCGGCGCTGAAGCGGGCGAGGAAGTCGCTGTCGTAGGGCACGCGGTGGCGCGGGTCGTACATGTCGAGCTCGGGGTCCACCGAGAGCGGGTCGTGCTCGTCGGTGACGGAGGGGTCGATCCAGTCGCGCATCAGCCGGGTGCGGCCCAGGTGCGCGGCGCACAGCGCGATGCCGTCCACCGGGGGCAGGTCGCCCGGGTGCAGGTGCGTCGGGTCGCCGTCCGGGAGGTGCGTGGCGGTGAGCTTCTCGGCCTGCGCCTGGTAGAAGGCCGACAGCGCGGCGCCGCCGGAGTTGCCGACGAGGAACACCTTCTCGTAGCCCGCCGCGCGCAGGTACTGCACGCCGGCGCCCAGGTCTTGAATGGCGCGTTCCATAAGCAGCACCGTGTCGTTGCCCACGAAGCGCGAGTTCAGCCCCATGCAGCAGATGCCGCGCTCGGCCAGCGGGCCGATCAGGTAGTGGCCCATGAAGTTGCTGGTCGGGTGCATCACGATGGCCGCGACCTTCTTCGGCCCCTGCGGTGCCTGGCAGGCGCCATAGATGCGCGGGCGCAGCAGCTGCAGGCCCGACTGGCTCTCCATCGAGGCGCCGGGCTTCACGTCGATGACGGCAAGTTGCAGCTCAGGCATTCGACGCACTCCTCGCAGCGCGCAGCTCGGCCTTGCGCGCGGTCCAGGCGTCCAGGTCGGCACGGGCGCGCAGCGCATGCGCGTCCATCTCGGACTGAGGCACGGTCGGCGTGGTCAGCTCCACGCGGATGCCGTTGGGGTCGAAGAAGTAGATCGACTCGATGATGTGGTGGTCGGTCACGCCCAGCACCTCGACGCCCGCGCCCTCGAGCCGCGCCTTGGCGGCCAGCAGGTCGTCCACCGAATCGACGCGCAGCGCGATGTGGTTCACCCATGCGGGCGTGTTGGGCGAGGGCAGCGCTGCAACGTCGTCGCCCAGGTCGAAGAAGGCGATGTACGAGCCGTCGCGCATCTGGAAAAAGATGTGCACGTAGGGGCAGTACTCGCCCGTGCTCGGCACGTGGTCGCTCTTGATGACGTGGGCCAGCGGCAGGCCCAGCAGGTCTTCGTAGAAGCGGCGGGTTTCCTCGCTGTCGCGGCAGCGCCAGGCGAAGTGGTGCAGCCCGCGCACGGGCGGTGGTGGGGTTGGCATGGCTCTGGTGTCTCCGTTGAGCCGGTATTGGGCGACGCCGGGTCTTATGATGCAATCGAAATTAATTCATCGATTGATGAAATAACCATATATATATGAACCTCACCCTGCGCCAGTTGCGCGCCTTCGCCGCCGTGGCCGAGAGCGGCAGCTTCACCGCCGCGGCGCGGCAGCTGCACCTCACGCAGTCGGCGCTCAGCGTGCTGGTGCGCGAGCTCGAACGCGAAATGGGCGTGCAGCTGCTCGACCGCAACACCCGCAGCGTGCAGCTGTCGGAGGCGGGGCGCGAGTTCCTGCCGTCGGTGCACCGGCTGCTCGGCGACCTGGCGGGCGCGGTGGCCGGCGTCACCGACCTGCGTGACAAGAAGAAAGGCTTGTTGCGGCTTGCGGCGCCGCAGCTCATGGCCTGCACGCTGATGCCGCGCGTCATCGCGGTCTACCGCGAGGCCTATCCCGACGTGGACGTGCGGCTGGCCGACACCCTGCCGGAGCACCTGCTGGCGGGCGTGAGCGCCGGCGACGTGGAGCTGGCCGTGGGCCAGGACGTGGCGGTGGACAGCGCCATCGAGCGCCGCACGCTGTTCCGCGACCGGCACTGGCTGATCTGCCCGCCGGAACACGCCTTCGCCAACCGCCGCAAGGTGCGCTGGCACGAACTGGGCCCCTACACCTTCATCGCGCCCACGCGCGACTTCCGCCAGCGCGTGCTGCCCGAGCTGGCGCCGGCCGAGCGCGACTACATGCTGCGCCCCGGCACGCAGGAGGTTTCGTACATGACCACCGCGCTCGGCATGGTGGCCTCGGGGCTGGGGCTCACGGTGTGCCCGACCTATTCCGCGCCGCTGGTGCGCGCCCACGGGCTGCGCATGGTGCGGCTCGAGTCGCCCGACTTCCACCGCGAGGTTTGCGTCTACAGCGCGGCTCGGCGCAGCCTTTCGCCGGCTGCCGCGGGCTTCGTCGAGATCCTGGAGCAGTTCGCCAACGCGCAGCAAAAGGCCTGAAAAGCATCGGCCCGCGGCAACAGGCGCTCAGGGCGGGCAAAGTGCAAAACCTACAATGCAGGCCGACCCGTCTTCCACCTCTTCCAGACCCATGAACGTCATTCGATTCACCGACCTCTGCGCACAGGGCAAAGCCGCCGGCCAGCGCGTCTTCATCCGTGCCGACCTCAACGTGCCGCAGGACGACGCCGGCAACATCACCGAAGACACGCGCGTGCGCGCCTCGGTGCCCTGCATCCAGCTGGCGCTCGACGCCGGCGCGGCCGTGATGGTCACCTCGCACCTGGGCCGCCCGACCGAAGGCGAATTCAAGCCCGAAGACTCCCTGGCCCCCGTCGCCAAGCGCCTGGGCGAGCTGCTCGGCCGTGAAGTGCCGCTGGTCGCCAACTGGGTCGACGGCGTCGACGTCAAGCCCGGCCAGGTCGTGCTGCTCGAGAACTGCCGCGTCAACAAGGGCGAGAAGAAGAACGACGAGGCGCTGGCCCGCAAGCTGGCCGCGCTCACCGACATCTACGTGAACGACGCCTTCGGCACCGCCCACCGCGCCGAGGCCACCACCTACGGCATCGCGCAGTTCGCGAAGATCGCCGCCGCCGGCCCGCTGCTGGCCGCCGAGATCGACGCCATCACCAAGGCGCTGGCGCAGCCCAAGCGGCCGCTGGTGGCCATCGTGGCGGGCTCGAAGGTCAGCACCAAGCTCACCATCCTCAAGAGCCTGTCGGCCAACGTCGACCAGCTGATCGTGGGCGGCGGCATCGCCAACACCTTCATGCTGGCCGCCGGCCTGAAGATCGGCAAGTCGCTGGCCGAGCCCGACCTTGTCGACCAGGCCAAGGCGGTGATCGACGCCATGCGCGCGCGCGGCGCCGACGTGCCGATTCCGGTGGACGTGGTCACGGCCAAGACCTTCGCGGCGGACGCGGCCGCCACCGTCAAGGACGCGAGCGACGTGGCCGACGACGACCTGATCCTGGACATCGGCCCCAAGACCGCCGCGATCCTGGCCGCGCAGCTGCGCGAAGCCGGCACCATCGTCTGGAACGGCCCGGTGGGCGTGTTCGAGTTCGACGCCTTCGCGGGCGGCACCAAGGCCATCGCGCAGGCGATTGCGGAAAGCAGCGCGTTCTCGATCGCCGGCGGCGGCGACACGCTGGCGGCCATCGCCAAGTACGGCATCGAGAAGCAGGTCGGCTACATCTCGACCGGCGGCGGTGCCTTCCTGGAAGTGCTGGAGGGCAAGACCCTGCCGGCCTTCGAGATCCTGTCCAGGCGCGCGGCCGGCTGATGCCGGCGGCGGGAAAGCCCGTGGGGTGACTTCCGTCAGACACACAAAGTGTATACAGTAGCGAATACAAAACGGAGACTACCCTCATGAGCACGGACCGCATTCCCCGCCACGCCACCAAGATCGTTGCCACGCTCGGTCCGGCGTCCAACACGCCGGAACTGCTGGAAAAGATGATCCTGGCCAAGGTCAGCGTGGTGCGGCTGAACTTCAGCCACGGCACGGCGCAGGACCACATCGACCGCGCGGCCATGGTGCGCGAAGCCGCCCGCAAGACGGGCCGCGAAGTGGCCATCATGGCCGACCTGCAGGGCCCCAAGATCCGCGTGGGCAAGTTCGCGCAGGGCAAGGTCTGGCTGGAGCCGGGCGCCAAGTTCGTGCTCGACGCCTCGCGCACCGAGCCCGGCGACGTCGATGCCGTGGGCCTCGACTACAAGGACCTGCCGCGCGACGTGAAGCCCGGCGACAAGCTGCTGCTGAACGACGGCCTCATCGTGCTCACGGTCGACGCCGTCAAGGGCGAGGCGGTGCACACCACCGTCAAGCTCGGCGGCGAGCTGTCGAACAACAAGGGCATCAACAAGCAGGGCGGCGGCCTCACGGCGCCCGCGCTGACGGCCAAGGACATGGAAGACATCAAGACCGCGATGAGCTTCCAGGCCGACTACGTGGCCGTGAGCTTCCCCAAGAACGCCACCGACATGGAAATGGCGCGCCAGCTGTGCAACGTGGCCGCGGCCGAGTACGGCCACAAGCCCGGCATGATCGCCAAGATCGAGCGGGCCGAAGCCATTCCCAAGCTGGAAGAGATCCTGCGCGCCAGCGACGGCATCATGGTCGCGCGCGGCGACCTCGCCGTGGAAGTGGGCAACGCGGCTGTGCCCGCGCTGCAGAAGAAGATGATCCGCATGGCGCGCGACATGGACAAGGTGGTCATCACCGCGACCCAGATGATGGAGTCGATGATCACCAACCCCGTGCCCACGCGCGCCGAGGTGAGCGACGTGGCCAACGCCGTGCTCGACGGCACCGACGCCGTGATGCTCTCCGCCGAGACCGCCTCGGGCCGCTACCCGCTCGAGACCGTGCAGGAGATGAGCCGCATCTGCGAAGCCGCGGAAGCGGCCGAAGACAAGACGCTCGACGCCGACTTCAGCGGCAAGACCTACAGCCGCATCGACCAGTCGATCGCCATGGGCGCGCTGTTCACGGCGCACCACCTGGGCGCCAAGGCCATCGTGGCGCTGACCGAGTCGGGCGCCACCATGCTGTGGATGAGCCGCCACCGCGCGCACATTCCCATGTACGCGTTGACCTCGCGGCTGGCCACGCAGCGCAAGCTGGCGCTGTACCGCAACGTGCGCCCGCTGCTGATGGACTCGGAAAGCGACCGCGACACCGCGCTGCTGCAGGCCGAGAACCACCTGAAGAAGCGCGGCATCGTGCAGACCGGCGACGTCTACGCCATCACCTGCGGCGAGCCGATGGGTGCCCCCGGCGGCACCAACATGCTCAAGATCTGCAGGGCGAGCTGAACCCGCCCGGCTGAGCTTGCTCAGCCGTTGCGGAACAGGAAGCTGTAGGCGTTCAGCGCGGGCACCCCGCCCAGGTGCGCATACAGCACCTTCGAGCCCGCCGGGAATTCGCCCAGCCGCACCTTCTCGATCATCCCGTGCATCGACTTGCCCTCGTACACGGGGTCGGTCAGCATGCCCTCGAAGCGCGCGCTCAGGCGAATGGCCTCCAGCGTGCCTTCGTTCGGCAGGCCGTATTCGGGGCCGCCGAAGCGGCGGTCGAGCACCACGTCTTTTTCGGTGATGTCGCGGCCCAGCTCGACCAGCTCGGCTGTGTTCTTCGCGATGCGCACGATCTGCTCGAAGGTCTGCTGCGGCTTGGCCGAGGCGTCGATGCCGATCACCCGGTCGGCCCGGCCGTCGGCCGCGAAGCCCACCACCATGCCGGCCTGCGTGCTGCCGGTGACCGAACAGACCACGATGTAGTCGAACTTGAAGCCCAGCTCGGCCTCCTGCTGGCGCACTTCCTCGGCAAAGCCCACGAAGCCGAGCCCGCCGCGCGGATGCTCCGAGCAGCCCGCCGGAATCGGGAACGGCTTGCCGCCGGCCTTGCGCACGCTCTCCATCGCGTCTTCCCAGCTCTTGCGGATGCCGATGTCGAAGCCGGAGGCATCGAGCCGAACGTCGGCGCCCATGATGCGCGACATCTCGATGTTGCCCACGCGGTCGTACACCGCGTCGGAGTAGTTGACCCAGTTCTCCTGCACCAGCACGCACTTCAGGCCCAGGTGCGCGGCCACCGCGGCCACCTGCCGCGTCTGGTTCGACTGGATGCCGCCGATCGACACCAGCGTGTCGTAGCCGCCTTCCAGCGCCTCGGGAATGAGGTATTCGAGCTTGCGCGTCTTGTTGCCGCCGAAGGCCAGGCCGCTGTTGCAGTCCTCGCGCTTGGCGTACAGGTCGACCTTGCCGCCCAGATGGGCGCTCAGCCGCTTCAGCGGGTGGATCGGCGTCGGGCCGAAGGTCAGGGCGTGGCGGGGAAATTTCTTCAGGTTCATGAGGCTGGCTCCGGTGCGTTGAAGCCATCGATCGTAGGAAGAAGGCTTCGCAACGTGCTTGCGAAGTTTGGTGGTTTCCCGTAAGAAAAAAAGGCAGGATCGCCATCTTCAGGATTTTCAATCTGCAAGGCTGCCGATGAACACAACAAAGTTGCGTACGCCGCCCGAGCTGGACCGCATCGACCGCGCCATCCTGCGCGCCATGCAGCGCGACGCCTCGCTGTCGAACGTGGCGCTCGCGGCCAAGGTCAACCTCAGCGCCGCCGCCTGCCTGCGCCGGGTCGAGCGGCTCAAGGCGGCGGGGCTCATCAAGGGCGTGGTGGCGCTGCTCGATGCCGATGCGCTCGACCTCGGCATGCTGGTGATGATCGGCGTGGTGCTCGACCGCTCCACGCCCGACTCCTTCGCCGACTTCGAGAAGGCCGCGCAGAAGGTCCTGGGCTGCCTCGAATGCCACGTGGTGACCGGCGAGTTCGACTACTTCATGCTCGTGCGCACCCGCGACAACGACAGCTTCAACCGCCTGCACGCCGAGCAGCTGCTCTACCTGCCCGGGGTGCGCCAGATCCGCACCTTCGTCGTTCTCAAGCAGGTGCTGTCAACCACGCAGCTTCCGATCTGACGAAACCGCTGCCCGCCTTCGTGCGTACTGGTGCGATGAGCTTTCCCACCTTCGCCACCTTCGAGTCCCTCCGCCGGCGCCGCAGCGCTTTCCTCACCGCCTTCACAGTCACCGCCGCCGCCGTGCTCTCGGCCTGTTCGCCGGTCAAGGTGCTCAACGGGCTGGTGCCCGGCGACACCTACCAGTTCCAGGGCGGCATCGCCTACGGCCAGGCGCCGCGCCAGCTGCTCGACGTGTACCAGCCGCTGCCGTCCACGCAACCGGCGCGGGGCTCCCGCCCGCTGGTGGTGTTCTTCTTCGGCGGCACCTGGACCAACGGCGACCGCGCGAGCTACAAGTTCGTCGGCGAGGCACTGGCCGCGCGCGGCGCGGTGGTGGTGGTTCCCGACTACGGCCTGTCGCCCACCTTCACCTATCCGGTCTTCGTGCGCGACAGCGCGCTGGCCGTGAAATGGGCGCTCGACAACGCTGCGCAGCTGGGCGCCGACCCGAAGCAGGTCTACGTGATGGGCCACAGCTCGGGCGGCTACAACGCCGCGATGGTGGCGCTGGACGAGCGCTGGCTGGCCGAGGTGGGCGCCAGCCCCAGGCAGCTCGCGGGCTGGATCGGCCTGGCCGGGCCCTACGACTTCCTGCCCATCGGCGACCCGCAGGCGCAGGCCGCCTTCAACTGGCCGGACACCCCGCCCGACTCGCAGCCGCTGGCGCACGTCACGTCCGCATCGCCCCGCGCGCTGCTCCTGGCGGCCTCCAAGGACAACCTGGTCTATCCCGACCGCAACACCGGGCGGATGGCCCAGGCGCTGCGCGCGGCGGGCGTTCCGGTGCAGGTCAGGCTGTACGACAACCTGAGCCACGTGACGCTGATCGGCGCTTTCGCCAAGCCGATCCAGTGGCTGGGCGGGCCGGTGCTGCCGCCGGTCATGGAGTTCCTCGGGTTGGCGTCAGTGCCGTCCGACAAGGCCGCTCGGTAGAATTGGAGTAGTTTTTCTCGTCTTCCAGCCTTCTCTCTTTCCAATTTCCCGCGAGGTATTTCCCCATGGCACTCGTCTCGATGCGCGAACTGCTCGACCATGCCGCAGCCAATGGCTACGGCATTCCGGCCTTCAACGTCAACAACCTCGAACAGGTCCAGGCCGTGATGGAGGCCGCCAAGGAAACCGGCGCCCCCGTCATCCTGCAAGCCAGCGCAGGCGCGCGCAAATACGCCGGCGAAGCCTTCATCAAGCATCTGATCCAGGCCGCCATCGAGCAGTACCCGAACATCCCGCTGGTCATGCACCAGGACCACGGCCAGAACCCCGACGTCTGCAAGGGCGCCATCGACCTGGGCTTCAGCTCGGTCATGATGGACGGCTCGCTCGAGGCCGACGGCAAGACCATCGCCAGCTACGACTACAACGTCGACGTCACCAAGAAGGTGTCGGACATGGCCCACCGCCTGGGCGTGACGGTCGAAGGCGAGCTGGGCTGCCTCGGCTCGCTCGAGACCATGAAGGGCGACAAGGAAGACGGCCACGGCACCGACGACACCATGACGCGCGAACAGCTGCTCACCGACCCCGAGCAGGCCGCCGACTTCGTCAAGCGCACCCAGATCGACGCGCTGGCCATCGCCATCGGCACCAGCCACGGCGCCTACAAGTTCACGCGCGAGCCCACCGGCGACATCCTGGCCATCGACCGCATCAAGGAAATCCACCGCCGCATTCCCAACACCCACCTGGTGATGCACGGCTCGTCGAGCGTGCCGCAGGAGCTGCTGGCCATCATTCGCCAGTACGGCGGCAACATGAAGGAAACCTACGGCGTGCCCGTCAAGGAAATCCAGGAAGCCATCAAGCACGGCGTGCGCAAGATCAACATCGACACCGACATCCGCCTGGCCATGACCGGCGCGGTGCGCAAGTTCCTGTTCGAGAACCCCGAGAAGTTCGACGCCCGCGAATGGCTCAAGCCCGCGCGTGAAGCCGCCAAGCTGATCTGCAAGCAGCGCTACATCGAGTTCGGCTGCGAAGGCCAGGGCGCCAAGATCAAGGGCGACACGCTGCAAGTGGTTGCCGCCAAGTACGCCAAGGGCGAACTCGCTCAGGAAGTCGTTTAAAAACCTTCCCGCGATTCGAAGGCCACCGTTCGCGGTGGCTTTTTTCTGCGCGCACAATCCGCTTTCACCGTCTTTCAGTTTCCGTCGTTTCCCCACCGCAATTGCCCATGACCACCGTCCACACCTCCTCCATCCAGAGCCTGCCCCTGCTTGCGCGCGGCAAGGTGCGCGACAACTACGCCGTCGGTGAAGACCGCATCCTGATGGTCGCGAGCGACCGGCTGAGCGCCTTCGACGTGATCATGGGCGAGCCGATTCCCGGCAAGGGCGAGATCCTGACCCAGATGGCGCTGTGGTGGTTCGAGCGGCTCGGCCAGCTGTGCCCCAACCACCTGACCGGCGATGCGCCCGAGAGCGTGGTCACCGAGGCCGAGGTGCCGCAGGTCACCGGCCGCTCGATGCTGGTCAAGCGCCTGAAGCCGATCCCGGTCGAGGCCGTGGTGCGCGGCTACCTGGCCGGCAGCGGCTGGAAGGAATACCAGGAAAGCCAGTCGGTCTGCGGCGTGCCGCTGCCCGAGGGCCTGACCAACGCCAGCAAGCTGCCGCGTCCCATCTTCACGCCCGCGGCCAAGGCCGCGGCCGGCGAGCACGACGAGAACATCAGCTACGAGCGCGTGGTCGAGATCGTCGGCCCCAAGCTGGCCCAGCAGATCCGCGAGACCAGCATCGCCATCTACGAAACCGCGGCGCAGATCGCCCTGGCCAAGGGGATGATCATTGCCGACACCAAGTTCGAGTTCGGCCTCGACGAAGCCGGCACGCTGGTGCTGATGGACGAGGTGCTCACGCCCGACAGCTCGCGCTACTGGCCGGTGGAGGGCTACCAGGCCGCGCTGGCCGCCGGCGCCAACCCGCCGAGCTACGACAAGCAGTTCGTGCGCGACTGGCTCGAAGCCACCAAGATCAACGGCAAGCCCTGGGACAAGACGCCGCCGGCGCCGCGCCTGCCGGCCGAGGTCATCGAGAAGACCGCCGCCAAGTACCGCGAGGCGCTCGAGCGCCTCACCGGCTGATCAGCGGCTGATCAGCGCGCTCCGGCCGAGCTGAAGGTCGCCACGGTCCGGCCGCCGGCGTCCAGCAGCGCCAGCCGGCCCGGCCCCGCGAGGCTGTAGCTCGCGGTGTTCTGCAGCGCCGAAATGAACTGCGCCTCGTTGGCGCCGCGCGCCGGGTCGAGGCAGGCCATGCGGGTCGAGGCCAGCTGGCCGATCTTCAGCGAGATGCCAGCGCGCGTGAACGAACCCGAAAGACGGTTGCAGCCGCCCGATCCGCTGACCCGTCCGCTGCTGCGGTCGAACTGAACCTGCGCGCCGCTGTTGGGCGCGATGGTCTCGTCGCCCAGCTGCACCAGGCGCCAGGTCGGCCCCTCGATCGGTTCGTCCAGGCTGATGCCGCTCCCGCATCCGGCCAGGGTGGTCGACAGCGCCGCCGCCGCGAGGGCAAGCAGTGCGATGCGGCTGGTGGGGCGGGCGAATGAGCGCATGGCCTGTCTTTCCTTTTCAAATCTGCAACAAGTTGAATCGGGCGTGATCGTATGCGACGGCGCCGGCCGCGCCAATGCCGTCCCCGCGTGCGGCCGGGCCATGAAAAAAGCGACCCGGAGGCCGCTTTGGAGGATCAGCTCAGCACCACGCTGCTGAGGCGGCGGCGGTAGGTGGCCACCACCGGATCGTCCGGCGGGATCTGGCCGTCGGCCACCTTGACCTTCGGCGGCTCGATCAGGTCGAGGATCGCGATGTAGGTCTTGCGCGCGAGGTCTTCGCTCCAGGTCTTGTCGCGCATCAGGATGTCGAGCAGCTCGTCCATCGCGTCGGTCCAGCGCTGGGCGGCCATCAGCAGGCGGGCGCGGCCGAAGCGGGCGTCGAAGTCGCGCTTGTTGGCCGCGATCTTCGCGTCGAAATCGGCGACGGCTGGCGCGGCACCGGTGGGCGGCGCTGCGAAATCGATAGCATCCATCCAGCGCTGCAGCGCGTCGAAGCGGCGCACCAGCGTGGTCTTGGCGATCACCGGGGCGAACGCGACCTTGGCGTCGTCGTGGCGGCCTTCCTGCAGCAGCAGCTTGACGTAGTCGAAACGGGCGTCGTCGTTGGCGGGGTCGGTGGCCACCGCGTGCTGCAGCTTCTCGAGCGCGCCCTGGGTGTCGCCGCCGGCCAGCGCTTCCTGCGCGGCGGCTTCTTCCGAGGCAGCCTCGGCTTCGTCGGCGCCGGGCACGTGCTTGTCGAGGAATTCGCGGATCTTCTCGGCCGGAATGGCGCCGACGAAGCCGTCCACGGGCTGGCCGTCCTTGAACATCACGCAGAACGGGATGCTGCGCACGCCGAACATCTCCGACAGCTGGGAGGAGATCTGCGGCACCTTGTCGGCGTCGAGCTTGGCCAGCGTGAAGCGGCCGCCGTACTCGACTTCGAGCTTTTCGAGCACCGGGCCGAGCTGTTTGCAGGGGCCGCACCATTCGGCCCAGATGTCCAGCAGCACCGGCGTGGCGACCGAGCCTTCGATCAGTTCGGCCTGGAAATTTTCGAGAGTGATGTCGATCATCGGAACCAACTGAGGGTGAAACGTAAAATTGAAACCATGAACGAAACCATTCAGGTCGGTGTAGTGATGGGCTCGAGCTCCGATTGGGAGACGATGCGCAACGCGGTCGAGATTCTCCAGCAATTCGGAATCAGCCACGAGGCAAAGGTGGTCTCGGCCCACCGCATGCCCGATGCGCTCTTCGCGTATGCCGAAAGCGCCGCCGGGCGCGGGCTCGCCGCGATCATCGCCGGGGCGGGCGGGGCGGCCCACCTGCCGGGCATGCTGGCGTCCAAGACCACGGTGCCGGTGCTCGGCGTGCCGGTGGCCAGCCGCCACCTGCAGGGCGTCGATTCGCTCTACAGCATCGTGCAGATGCCCAAGGGCGTGCCCGTGGCCACCTTTGCCATCGGCAACGCCGGCGCGGCCAACGCGGCGCTGTTCGCGGTGTCGATGCTGGCGGTGAACGACCCGGCGCTGCGCGCGAAGCTCGACGCCTTCCGCACGGCCCAGACCGCCGCCGCCGAAGCCATGACGCTGCCGCCGGCGCCCGCTGGCGAAGCACCCCCCGTGTCCCCCTTCTCGCCCCAGGGCGGAGGTGCCCTGTGAGCGACGCTGACCTGCCCATTCTTCCGGGCGCCACGCTCGGCGTGCTCGGCGGCGGACAGCTGGGGCGCATGTTCGTCCACGCTGCCCAGCGCATGGGCTACTTCACGGCGGTGCTCGACCCCGACACCGACAGCCCCGCCGGCCGCGTGAGCCACCACCACATCCACACCGACTACGACGACGTCGACGGCCTCGCCCGCCTGGCCGGGCTGGCCGACGCGGTGACGACCGAGTTCGAGAACGTGCCCGCGCCCTCGCTGGAGCACCTGGCCGTGGCGCGGCCGGTGTCGCCGGGCGCCCCGGCCATCGCCATCGCGCAGGACCGCATCGCCGAGAAGGCGCACTTCACCCGCTGCGGCGTGCCCTGCGCGCCCTATGCGGCCATCGAGACGGCGGCCCAGCTGGCCGCGGTGGACGACAGCCTGCTGCCCGGCATCCTGAAGACCGCGCGCCTGGGCTACGACGGCAAGGGCCAGCAGCGCGTGAAGACGCGCGCCGAGCTGGTAGACGCCTGGCAGGCCACGGGCTGCGTGCCCTGCGTGCTCGAGAAGATGCTGCCGCTCGAATTCGAGTGCTCGGTGATCCTCGCGCGCGGCCGCGACGGGCAGATCGTGCACTTTCCGCCGCAGCGCAACCTGCACCGCGACGGCATCCTGGCCGTCACAGAGGTGCATCCGCAGAACATGCCCAAGACGGTGGCGCAGGGCGCCATCAATTCGGCCAAGAGCATCGCCAACGGGCTGGGCTACGTAGGCGTGCTGTGCGTCGAGTTCTTCGCGCTGGCCGACGGCTCGCTGGTGGTGAACGAAATGGCGCCGCGCCCGCACAACAGCGGCCACTACACGATGGAAGCCTGCGACGTGTCGCAGTTCGAGCTGCAGGTGCGCACGCTCGCCGGCCTGCAGCTGGCCGCGCCGCGCCAGCACAGCCCGGCCATCATGCTCAACCTGCTGGGCGACCTGTGGTTCCCGGCCGATGCCGACAAGCCGGTCTCCCCGCGCTGGAGCGAAGTGCTGGCCCTGCCGGGCGTGCACCTGCACCTCTACGGCAAGATGGAACCGCGACGCGGCCGCAAGATGGGCCACCTCACGCTCACCGGCGCCACCCTTGAAGCGGTGCGCGCCACGGCCTCGCAGGCGGCGCTGCTGCTGGGCCTGCCGGCGGTGACCTCCACCGATCTCGCATGATCCTCGACGGCCGCTCCCCGGACGCCATCGCCGAAGCCGTGCGCGTGCTGCGCGCGGGCGGGCTGGTCGCCTTCCCGACCGAGACCGTCTACGGCCTGGGCGCCGACGCGAGCAGCGACACCGCCGTGGCCGGCATCTTCAAGGCCAAGGGGCGGCCCGCCGACCATCCGCTGATCGTGCACGTGGCGGCCGGCGTCAAGGGCACCGAATCGCTGTCGCGCTTCGCCCAGCCGCTGCCGGCTTTCGCGCAGAAGCTGGTGCAGGCCTTCTGGCCCGGCCCGCTCACGCTGATCGTCACGCGCCAGCCCGGCGTGGGCGCGGCGGCGGCCGGCGGGCAGGACACCATCGGCCTGCGCTGCCCCTCGCACCCGGTGGCGCAGGCGCTGCTGCAGGCCTGCGCCGAGCAGGGCGTGCCGGGGCTCGCGGGCCCCAGCGCGAACCGCTTCGGCCGCGTCAGCCCGACCACGGCGCAGCATGTGCAAGACGAATTCGGCGACGCGCTGCCGGTGGTCGACGGCGGGGCCTGCGAGGTCGGCATCGAGTCGACCATCGTCGACTGCAGCCGCGGCGCGCCCGTGCTGCTGCGCCCCGGCCTCATCACCCGCGCGCAGATCGAGGCGGCCTGCGGCGAGAAGCTGGCCGACCGCGAAGTGCTCGAAACACCCGACCCGCGCGCCTCGGGCACGCTGGAGGCGCACTACGCGCCCGACGCCAAGGTGCGCCTGATGGACGCCAAGGCCATCCAGACCGGGCTCGACGTGCTGGGCGCCAACGCCGCGCACATCGCCGTGTGGTCGCGCGCCGTGATGCGCAGCCGTTCGCAGCGCGTGCTGCTGCGGCGCATGCCCGACGACGCAGCGGCCAGCGCGCAGCAGCTGTTCGCCGTGCTGCGCGCGTTCGACACCGAGGGCGTCAAGCTGATCTGGGTCGAGACCCCGCCCGACACGCCCGAGTGGGAAGGCGTCAAAGACCGCCTGCAGCGCGCAGCGGCCGCCTGATCCCCCGTCCGGTCAGCCTCCGGCGGCGAGCACGCCCTGGAAGAAGCCTCGGGCCGACGCCAGGCAGAACGGCGGCGCCAGCGTGCCGTGGTACGCCTGGGTGACGGCCGTGGCCTTGTCGGTCGCGCTGCCCGGCGTGTTCTGCGCCAGCAGGCTCTTGGCCTGTGCGAAGCCGGCGCGGGCGGCTGAATAAGCGTCGTTGGCGCCCGAATCCTCCAGGTCGACCACCGTCAGCGCAGCAGCGGGCATGCCCTTGGCGCGGAAGTAGCCCGCGGTGGCGCGCGTGCTGGCGAAGTTCACCGTCGGGTCGTTGGCGCCGCCGCACATCAGCACCGGCTTGGCCGGCACCCAGTTGCGCAGGTCGTTCGCCACCGCCGCCCTGCGAAAGCCCGTGGTCGGCTTGCAGTCCAGCGGCGTGGCCGTGCCCACCGAGGCCGCCGTGGTCGGCAGCGCGTTGCCGGCGCAGGGATTCGACTGGATGTCGCTCGCCGCCTGCGTCAGGTAGCTCTGGCGGATCAGGTTGTTGGCGCCGTAGAAGACCGACAGCTGCGGATTCAGCGGACCCGGCACCGCGTCGGCCGGGAACAGCGCCAGCTGCGGCAGCTTGCCGGTCTGGAACAGCGTGGCGATGGGCGTGTTGCTCGGCAGCAGGGTGTCGATGCCGCTGGCGTACTGGTTCTCGTAGACGTCGGTGGTGGCGTTGTAGACGTTGCCGAACTGCTGCTGCCAGCTGGTCGACAGCAGCGGCACGAACAGCGTGGCGCCCAGCGCCGGCCAGCCTTGGAAGGTGTAGTCGGTCAGCAGGCTGATGGCCGAGGGCGCCGACAGCGGCGCCGCCGCCGTCACCGTCTTGCCGGTGGCCTGCATCTCGCGGTGCGCCGCCATCGCGACGTAGCCACCCTGCGAATAGCCGGTGATGAACAGCGACCCCGCATCCGTGGCGCCGATGTCGCCGAAGGTCTTGCGCGCCGCCGTGAGCGCATCGACCATGTCCTTGCCCTGCTGGTCGCCGTTGAGATACGGGTGGTAGGGCAGGGTCGACTTGTCGTAGCCGGCGTAGTTGGGCGCCACCACGATGTAGCCCTGCGCCGCGAACATGGCCGCGACCAGCAGGCCCTCGCCGGCGGCCGGCTGGGTGGTGTCGGTCCATTTCGCCAGGTTGTAGTTGCGTGCCGGCGTGGTGCCGTGCGCATACAGCACCACCGGCCGCGCGCCGCTGCAGGCCGCGTCGCTGCCCGTGGGCACCATGATGGCGGCGGTGGCGTTGGTGGCTTCGTTCTTGCCGCCGATGGTGCGGTACTCGAGGTAGCGCAGGTCGATGCCGCATTTGGGCGCGCCGGCCACCTGCAGCAGCGCCTTGCCCTGGTCGCTGGCCTGCAGGCTGGCATTGAACTGGGAGGCGGTGAGGTTGGCCGTCTGCGCGGGCGGCCCCGAGACAACCGAGCCGCGCCCGGTGTCGCCGCCGCCACCGCCGCCGATCGGCAGCCCGCCGAAGCCGATGCCTCCGCCGCCTCCACCACCACCGCCGCAGGCGGTCAACAGCAACGCGACGCCCGCCAGCGCGAACGCGGATGCGGGAATGTGCAACGGTCTTTTCATCGGGAATGTCTCCTGCGTGAATGTTTGTTGTCGTGCCGGAAGGCCGAAACGAACGGTCGTTCGCATGACCCGCAGCGATTTTGCGCAGGGGCCGGGCTGCGCGCAAGCGGCGCACCCCGGTAGATTTTTTCAGTACACCGCTGTAGCAGCCCGGCCGCTGGGGCCGCAGGTCAGTCCTGCGAGGCCCAGTCGACCAGCGCGTCGAACGCGGCGCGCGCGGCCGCCGCGTTCTCGGCATTGGCGATGGCCACCAGCACGTAGCGCCGGCCGCTCGCGCCGTCCACGAAGCCGGCCACGCCCGAGGCGTCGCGCAGCGTGCCGGTCTTCAGGTGGGCCGAGCCGCCCGAGCGCAGCGTGCGCTTCTTCAGCGTGCCGTCCACGCCCATGGCCGGCAGCGAGGAGACCAGCTCCGGCATCACCGGCGAGCGCCACGCCACCTGCAGCATCTTGCCGAGCGCGGCGGCGCTGATGCGCTCGTCGCGCGACAGGCCCGAGCCGTTCTCGAACACCGGCTGCGCCTCGCCCGTGCCGATGCGGTCGCGCCACCACTGGCCCAGCGCGGTGCGCGAGGCCTCGAAGGTGCCGCGGTTCTTCTGCGTGAGCCCGATCGTGAGGAACAGCTGCTGCGCCATCACGTTGTTGCTGTACTTGTTGATGTCGCGCACCACCTCGGCCAGCGGCGGCGACTCGAACTCGAAGGCCGGCTTCAGCCCCGCCGGCACGCGCCCCTCGCGCATCTGCCCGCCCACGCGCCCGCCCATCTCGGCCCACATGCCGCCGATGGCGCGCAGGCTGTAGGTGCGCGGGTCGGCGTACGCCACGGCCCAGCTCTTCTCGCCGCAGCCGGCGGGAAAGCCGCCGTTGAAGCGGATGCGGTTCACGTCGGTGAAGTCGGCGCGCAGCGCGGTGCGCCAGTCGCCGCATTCGCCGGGCACCAGCGGCACCGTGGCCGGCATGGCCACGCTGGCCAGCGGGGGCTCGTAGTTCACGCGGGCGAACTGCCCCGCGCGGTCGGGCGCGAAGCTCATGTTGACCGACTTGAAGTTGACCAGCAGCGCGTCCGGAGAGGCGTTGTACGGGCGCAGCGGCTCGCCGTCGAAGGCGGCCGGGTCGCCCTCGACCGTGTTCTCGAAGGCGCTGCGGTCGATGACGATGTCGCCGCTCACCGTGGTGATGCCCAGCCCCTGCACGTGGCGCAGCAGCAGCCACATGCGCTCGAGCACCAGCTTCGGGTCGCCCTGGCCCTTGATATAGAGGTTGCCGTTGAGCACGCCGTTGCTCACCGTGCCGTCGGTGTAGACCGGGGTGGTCCAGTTGTAGGCCGGCCCGAGCAGGTCGAGCGCGGCGTAGGTCGTCACCAGCTTCATGATCGACGCCGGGTTCACCGGCACCTGCGTGCGCCAGGCCAGGCGCGGCGGGCGGGAGCCGTCGGCGTCGGCCACCAGCATCGTCACCGCGTCGCGCGGCACCTTGGCGCGGGCGAGGGCGGCGTCGACCTGGGTCGGGAAGGCTTGCTGGGCGAGGGCGGCGCCGGCCGGGGCCAGCATCGCGACGAGGGTCAGTGCGCGAGCGGCGCGGCGGGAGGCAAGAGGCATGCGCCCATTATCCCGGCGCGAAAAGATGCAGCTTCGCGTGGTACAGCAGCATCACGGTCTTGGCGTCGGCGATGCGACCGTCGGCCACCATGGCCAACGCCTGGTCGATGTCCAGCTCCAGCACCTCGATGTCCTCGCCTTCCTCGGCCAGCCCGCCGCCCGCGCCGACGCGCATCGAGGCCTCGTAGGGCGCGACGAAGAAGTGCAGCTTCTCGGTCACCGAGCCGGGGCTCATGAAGCTCTCGAAGATCTTGCGCACCTCGCCGAGCCGGTAACCGAGTTCTTCCTCGACCTCGGCGCGGATGCGCTCTTCGGGCGCCGCGTCGTCGAGCAGGCCGGCGGCCGCCTCGATCAGCAGGTCGTCATGGCCGTTGACGAAGGCCGGGTAGCGGAACTGCCGCACCAGCAGCACCGTGCGCCGCGCGAGGTTGTACGGCAGCAGCGTGGCGCCGTTGCCGCGATCGTAGGTCTCGCGGTGCATGCGCTGCCACCGGCCGTCGTTGCGCTGCCAGTCGAAGGCGGTGGTGCGCAGCGTGTACCAGTTGTCGGAAAGCAGGGTGACTTCGTGCACCCGGACGCGGTCTTGGAGTGTCATGGGCGGCGAGCATATGTGCATCTTCGTGCAATAACAAGAAAATTCATGCAGAAAGCGTGCAAGCCCGATACCATCGCCCGATGCTCACCAGCCAGCGCAAGCAACACATCCTTTCGGTCCTGCGGCGCGACGGCAACGTCGTCGCCAAGGCGCTCAGCGAAGAACTCGGCCTGTCGGAAGACACGCTGCGCCGCGACCTGCGCGAGATGGCCGCCGAGGGCCTGCTGCAGCGCGTGCACGGCGGTGCCTTGCCGCTGGCGCCGGCCGAGGCCGATTTCGCGGGTCGCCAGCAGCTGGCCTCCGGCGAGAAGGTCGCCATCGGCCGCGCCGCCGCGCGGCTGGTGAAGCCGGGGCAGGTGGTGTTCATCGACGGCGGCACCACCGCCGTGCAGCTCGCGCGCCACCTGCCGCTCACGCTGCAGGCCACGGTGGTCACGCACAGCCCGTCGGTGGCGGTCGAGCTGGTGTCGCATGCCGGCATCGAGGTTGTGCTGATCGGCGGGCGCCTCTTCAAGCACTCGGTGGTGGCCGTGGGCTCGGCGGCGATGGCGGCCATTTCTCGCATCCACGCCGACACGTATTTCATGGGCGTCACCGGCGTGCACGCCGAGGCCGGCCTGACCACCGGCGACCTCGAGGAAGCCGAGATCAAGCGCGCCCTGATGGCCGCGTCGGCCGAGACGGTGGTGCTGGCCTCGTCCGAGAAGCTGGGCGCGGCCTCGGCCTGGGTGGTCAACCCGGTCGCCTCGGCCGCCACGCTGCTGGTGTCGCCGGATGCGCCCGCCAAGGCGCTGGCGCCGTTGCGCAAGGCCGGGCTGGCCGTGCTGCTGAGCGAAAAGGCCTGATATCGCAGGGCGGCGACCGGGATTGGCCGCCCCTCGATAATCGGGGCATGCCTCTTTCGCCCCGTTTCCTTCTCCGCCCGCCCGCCGCGGGCGCGGCCCCGGGGTGTCCCGCCAATGCCTAGATTGCTGGCCTTCGACACGAGCACCGAGCACCTGTCGGTCGCGGTGCTGCACGGCGAGCGGCTGCTGGCCCACAACGGCGTGGGCGGCGCGCAGGCCTCGACCACGCTGCTGCCGCTGATCCAGCAACTGCTGGGCGAGGCCGGGCTGGCGCTGGCCGACCTGGATGCCATCGTCTTCGGCCGCGGCCCCGGCTCGTTCACCGGCTTGCGCACCGCCTGCTCGGTGGCGCAGGGGCTGGCCTTCGGTGCCGGCGTGCCGCTGCTGCCGGTCGACACCCTGCTGGCCGTGGCCGAGGAAGCGCGCCATGCCTTCGGCGCGCGGCAGGTGGTGGCGGTGCTCGACGCCCGCATGGACCAGGTCTACGCCGCACGCTACGACTTCGCCGCCGGCCCCCTGGGTGGCCTGGCCGGCGAGGACGAGCTCCTGCTGCTGTCGCCCGAGGCCCTCGAAGTGCCCGCTGGCCATGCGCTGGCCGGCAACGCCTTCGCCGCCTACGGCCCGCGCCTTGCGCCGGCCGCCGCCCGCCACGAGGCCCTGCCGAGCGCCACCGCCATGCTGCGGCTCGCGCCCGCGCTGCTCGCGGCCGGCCGCACCGTGCCCGCGGCACAGGCCTGGCCGCTCTATGTTCGCGATAAAGTGGCGCAGACCACCGAAGAACGCGCCGCCATCAAGGCGGCCGCGGCATCGGCGGCAGCAGCAGCCCCTTCCAGCCACGCATGAGCGCCGTCCTCCAGCCCGTCGAAGCCCGCCTCGAACCGCTCACCATCGAGCGGATCGACGCTGTCTGCGCGGTGGAGCAGACGGCCTACAGCCACCCCTGGACGCGCGCCAACTTCACCGACTCCATGGCCGTGGGCTACCACTGCCAGTGCCTGCTGGCGCCCGGCGTGGCGCAAGGAGTCGCCTCGCCCGTCACCAGCCTGGGCGAAACGCTCATCGGCTATTTCGTGGCCATGAAGGGCGTCGACGAGGTGCACCTGCTGAACATCACCGTGGCCCCGGCCTTCCAGCGCCAGGGCTGGGCGCCGCTCATGCTGGAGGCGCTGGGCGGCTGGTCGCGCGGCCAGGGCGCGCAGTGGCTGTGGCTCGAAGTGCGCCAGAGCAACCAGCGCGCGCTCGACATCTACGTGCGGCAGGGTTTCCGCAGCGTGGGCGTGCGCAAGGGCTACTACCCGGCCCATGACGGCAAGCGCGAGGACGCCGTCGTCATGAGCCTGCGATTGAACGAAACAGGCACCGCCTGGGGAGCCTTGCGATGAGCGCGGTGCAGACATTGAAGCTCGACGCGCGCCAGCGCGCGATGCTCGACGAAATGGGCGTGAAGGTCTGGTGGCCCGTGCCCCAGGTGGCGGAAGCCGAGCCCGAACCGGTACCGGTGCAAACCGCGCCCGAAGCCGGACCGCCCGACGACGAGGAATACATCCCGAGCGCCGAGGAGCGCATGGAGGCGGAAATGCCCGTCTCCGCGCCGCGCCCGCCGCGCGCGCCGGCCGCTCGCCCAGTGGCGGCACCCTCGCCGGCTGCGCGCCCCGCCCCCGCCGCCCCGGCGTCGATGGGCGCCGCGGTGCTGCTCGAGGCGCCCTGCCGCCTCTATGCCGATGCCGGCACGCCACACGACATGGCCGCGACGCAAGGCGGCTGGCTGGTCGTCGCCGACATGCCGCCCGAGGCCGACGGCCGCCACGGCGAGCCCTTCGCGGGCGACGCCGGCCGCCTGCTCGACAACATGCTGCGCGCCCTGAAGCTGCACGACGGCAAGACGCCTGTGCACCTCATGCGCACCCACCGCGGCGTGGCCGCCGGCCAGCCCGGCAGTCCGCGCCCCATGGCCGAGGCCTTCGGCGAGCACGCCGCCGCGCTCGCGCCCCGCGTCGTGCTGGCGATGGGGCCGCTGGCCGCGCAGACCCTGATGCAGAGCGGCGACCCGCTGGGCAAGCTGCGCGGCCGCGCGGTGCCGCTGGCGACGAACGGGGAGCCGGGCGCGGCGGTCGTCGTGGCCACCTATCACCCGGCCTACCTGCTGCGCAACCCGGCCGACAAGGCCCGCGCCTGGGCCGACCTCTGCCTGGCGGCCGAGCAGCACACGCCCGCCTAAAATCCCGGCCCATGACTTTCCTCGACAAGCTGGCCGCCGCACAGCAAAAAAACGGTTCGTTGCTCTGCGTGGGGCTCGATCCCGAGCCGGCCAAATTCCCGGGGCAATTCAAGGGCGACGCCAGCCGCATCTTCGATTTCTGCGCGCGCATCGTCGACGCGACGGCCGACCTGGTCATCGCCTTCAAACCGCAGATCGCCTATTTCGCGGCCCACCGCGCCGAAGCGCAGCTCGAGCAGCTCATGGAGCACATGCGCCGCAACGCGCCCGACGTGCCCGTGATCCTGGACGCCAAGCGCGGCGACATCGGCTCCACCGCCGAGCAGTACGCGCTGGAAGCCTTCGAGCGCTACGGCGCCGACGCGGTCACGCTGTCGCCCTTCATGGGCTTCGATTCGGTGGCGCCCTACCTCAAGCACGAGGGCAAGGGCGCCTTCCTGCTGTGCCGCACCAGCAACCCCGGCGGCTCCGACCTGCAGGGCCAGCGCCTGGCCGACGTCGAGGGCCAGCCTTTCCTGTACGAGCACGTCGCCAGGCTGGCGCAGGGCCCGTGGAACCTCAACGGCCAGCTCGGGCTGGTGGTGGGCGCGACCTACCCGGCGGAAATCGAGCGCGTGCGCGAACTCGCGCCGACCGTGCCGCTGCTGATTCCGGGCGTCGGCGCCCAGGGCGGCGACGCCGTCGCCACCGTGCGCGCCGGCTGGCGTGCCGATGCGCCGATCATCGTGAACTCGTCGCGGGCCATCTGCTACGCCTCGTCGGGCGAAGACTTCGCCGAAGCTGCGAAGAACGCCGCGCGCACCACGCGCGACGCGCTGGAAGCCGCCAAGCCCTGAGCCCCGTCAGTTCCGGCGCAGGCGGGTGAAGAGCTCGAACTCCCAGTTGCGCATGCCCAGCAGCAGGGTGTAGCCCTCGCGGTCCTTGGCCGACAGCTTCTGGTCGGTCTGGTGCTGCTGCGCGAAGTCCTGCGCCACGCGCTGCAGGCGCTCCAGGAAGGCCGGCGCCAGCGAGCGGCTGATGGAGCCGTGCACCAGCAGCAGCCCCTCGGCCGGGCCGTCGAAGCCGCCGCGGTAGTAGTCGAGCACCACGTTCTCGCGAAAGAACTCCATCACCGGGCCGTGCGGGCGCCAGCGGAAGGTCTTGGCCAGCTTCAGGCGATACCGGTTCAGCGGCCGCAGCTCGATGATGCCGATGCGGTCCAGCTGCGCCAGGCAGCCGATGCACTCGGCCTCGCTGATGCGGTAGGCCGCCACGATCTGCTCCAGCGTCCACTGGCTCAGCACGCTGATGGCCACCAGCAGCAGCTTCTTGTCCTTGACCACGGCCTTTTCCTGCTCGTGCGTCAACTCCTTCAGCAGCGGCTGGGCGTCGGCCACGCGGCGGGCGAGTTCGGCGAAATCGATCTTCAGCGCGCGGCAGATGGCGTCGACGCGCGACAGCGGCATGTCGCTCTTGGCCAGCATCCGCTTGACGCTGGATTCGGCCATGTCGAGCGACCGCGCCAAGTCGGCGTAGGTCATGCGCGCACTTTTGAGTTCGTTCTTGAGGGCTTGGACGAGGTCGACGGTGGTGCTCATCGTTCGAGCGTACACGGGCACAGGCAAGTATCAATTGGAGATACCGCTGGGTGTGAATTAGTACCTCGTATCGATTCTCGATGCCCGTGGAGGGGGCCGGCCCCTAAATTCCGCGGCACGTACCGACCACCACCGAGAAACGCCATGCCTCTGCCCTCTCTCAGCCGCCGCGAACGCGGGTTGCTTTTCACCCTGGTCCTGCTCACGGCGATCGCCGTCTTCGGCCCGGCGCTGCCGGCGGCCGACGTCGCCATCGCCACCGTGTTCGCCGACGACCGCGCCTGGCACGGCCTGCCGAACGCCATGGACGTGCTGAGCAACATCCCTTTCGTGGTGATCGGCCTGTGGGGCCTGTACCGGCTCAACCGCATCGACCGCTCGCACCAGGAAGCGCTGTCGCGGTTCCCGCTGGCCCCGCCCGCCAGCGACCCGCCGGACAACACGCTCGACTGCGCCTGGCTCTTCTTCGCGGGCCTGATCGCCACCGCCGCGGGCTCCGCCTTCTTCCACCTCGTGCCCGACGCCCCGCGCCTCGCGGCCGACCGCGCCGGCATGGCGGTGGCGTTCGCGGGGCTGATCGGCGTGGCGGTCTGCGAGCGGGTGAGCCAGCGCGCCGGCTGGCCCGCCGCGTGGTTCGTGCTCACGGCCGGCCTGCTCTCGGCGGAGGTGTTCCAGGAGACCGGCAACGTCATGCCCTGGGCGCTGGTGCAGTTCGGCGGCATGGCGCTGGTGCTGACGCTGGCGCTGTCCACCCCGATGCGCAATTCGGTCGGCCTCAAGCTGGGCTGGGTGATCTTCTTCTACGTGGTGGCCAAGGCCTTCGAGATGGCCGACCACTCGATCTACGAGTTCACGCAGCACGCGGTTTCGGGCCACACGCTCAAGCACCTGACGGCGTCGCTCGCGGGACTGCCGGTGGTGCTGGCGCTGCGCAAACTCGAGATGCGCTGGCAAGCCGCGCTGCGGCACAATCCGGGCGCAGCCGCCGTAGCGGCCTGAGGAAATCCTTCGCATGACCACCCCCGCCGCTGCTGCAGCCCCCGCGACGTCCGCGCCCCACGAGGCCAACGCGCACGCCAACCAGTTCGCCCTTCTCGGGCAGCGGCGCTTCGCGCCTTTCTTCTGGACCCAGTTCGCGGGCGCCGCGAACGACAACCTCTTCAAGTTCGCCTTCACCGTCATGGTGACCTACCAGCTCCAGCTCAGCTGGATGCCGCCGGCCATGGCGGGCCTGGTGATCGGCGCGCTGTTCATCCTGCCGTTCCTGCTGTTCTCGGCCACCTCGGGCCAGCTGACCGACAAGTTCGACAAGACGAAGATGATCCGCTTCGTCAAGAACCTCGAGATCGCGATCATGCTGATCGCCGCCTGGGGCTTCGTCACGGCCAACGCCGTGGTGCTGCTGGGCTGCGTGTTCCTCATGGGGCTTCACTCCACGCTGTTCGGGCCGGTCAAGTTCGCCTACCTGCCGCAGGTGCTGGACCCGCGCGAGCTCACGGGCGGCAACGGCATGGTCGAGATGGGCACCTTCGTCGCCATCCTGCTGGGGCAGGTGGCGGGCGGGCTGCTGGTGGCGGTGCCGCAGATCGGCCACCTCACGGTGGCCGTGGCCTGCGTGCTGCTCGCGCTGGTGGGGCGCGGCGTGGCGCAGGCCATTCCGCGCACGCCGGCCACCGACCCCGGGCTGGTCATCAACTGGAACCCGGTCAGCGAGACCTGGCGCAACCTCAAGCTTGCGCGCGAGAACATCGTGGTGTTCCGCTCGCTGCTGGGCATTTCGTGGATGTGGTTCTTCGGCGCGGTGTTCCTGAGCCAGTTCCCGAGCTTTGCCAAGGAAGTGCTGCACGGCGACGAGCAGGTGGCCTCGCTGCTGCTGGTGGTGTTCTCGGTGGGCATCGGCGTGGGCTCGCTGCTGTGCGAGACGCTGAGCCGCCGGCAGGTGGAGATCGGCCTGGTGCCGCTGGGCGCCATCGGCATGAGCGTGTTCGCGATCGACCTGTACTTCGCCTCGCGCGGGCTGCCCAAGGTGGCCGAAATGGGCATCGGCAGCTTCGTGCGCCAGGGCGCCCACTGGCGCGTGATGGCCGACCTGGCGCTGCTGTCGCTGTTCGCGGGCCTGTACAGCGTGCCGATGTACGCGCTGATCCAGCTGCGCAGCCAGCCCACGCACCGCGCGCGCATCATCGCGGCCAACAACATCCTCAACGCGCTGTTCATGATCGGCAGCTCGGTCATCGCCGGCGCGCTGCTGGGCGCGGGCTTCACCATTCCGCAGATCTTCCTGTTCACCGGCATCGCCAACGCGGTGGTGGCGTTCTACATCTTCATGCTGGTGCCCGAGTACATGCTGCGCTTCGTGGCCTGGGTGCTGTCGCGCTTCGTCTACCGCTTCGACATCAAGGGCGACGAGCACATTCCCACCGAGGGCGCGGCCGTGCTGGTGTGCAACCACGTGAGCTTCATCGACGCGGTGCTGCTGATGGCGGCGAGCCCGCGGCCCATCCGCTTCATCATGGACCACCGCATCTTCAAGGTGCCGGTGCTGGGGTGGCTGTTCAAGCTGGCCAAGGCGATTCCCATCGCGCCGCAGAAGGAAGACCCGGCCGCCTACGAAGCCGCCTTCGCCAGCGCGCTGGGCGTGCTGCGCGAAGGCGACCTGCTCGCCATCTTCCCCGAGGGCGCGATCACGCGTGACGGCACCTTGCAGCCCTTCAAGGGCGGCGTGATGAAGATCGTCGACAGCGCGCGCGCCGAAGGCATCGAGCCGCCGGTGATCCCGATGGCGCTGACCAACCTCTGGGGCTCGTACTTCAGCCGCATCGAGCTGCGCGGCGGCGAGCGCGTGGCCATGGCCAAGCCCTTCCGCCGCGGTTTCTTCAGCCGCGTGGGCCTGAACGTGGGCGCGGCCGTGCCGTCGTCCGAGATTCAGCCCGAGTCGCTGCGCCAGCGCGTGGGCGGCCTGCTCGGCGCCTAAAAGTACCTCCCCGAGATACCGGCGGCGTTGCAAACCGCCACCGGTGCAAGCATTCAAGCCCCGCGGTGCGGGAGCGAACCATCATTCGCTCACCTTCACTACGCCGCGAGGCACACATGCAACCCCTTTCATCCTCGACCGTTTCCATCCAGCGCGACACGCGGGCCTGGCAGTTCCAGACCTGGGCCTCGTTCGCGATCGCCGTCTTCCTGTGCGCCACCGGCCTGAGCTGGCTGCCGGGGCAGGCGCTGGACCGGGCGTTCATGGTGATGGGCTACGTGTTCTGCCTGAGCACCGCCTTCATGCTGGCCAAGTTCATCCGCGACGGCGAGCAGGCCGCCGCCGGCCTCTCGGCAGGCCGCGACGTGCCCATGTGGCGCCTGGTCGTCTGGGGCAGCTTCTTCACCGCGATGGCCCTGACCGGCTGGGGCCTCGTGCGCATGGAGATCAACGACGCCTACAAGGCCTTCCTGGGCGTGAGCTGGCTGTTCCTCATCAGCTCGGCCTTCACGCTGGCCAAGACGCTGCGTGACCGCCACGAAGCCGACATGGCCGAAGCCCGCCTGCAAGGCCGCCGGCTGGCACGCGCCGAAGCCGCCGCGTCTGCTTCCTCCACCGCCGAATAACCCGTGCCAGACCAATGAAAGACCATCATGAAGAAGTCGATTGCCGCCGTCCTCGTCGCCGCGTGCACCGCCTTCGCCGGCGTATCGGTCCCCTTGCATGCACAGGCGCAGAGCGACGCCTCCACGGCCATCTCGCTGATGCCGGTGGCCTCCGTCCTCGTCACGGCGTCGGCCGTGGGTGCTTCGGCGGACGCCGCAGGTGGGATGGCCAAGGCATCGGTGGCGCTGCCCGCTGCGTTGTCGGTGGCCGGCTCCGTGCTCACGGTGGTGGCTGTCGAAGCCTCGGCCGACGGCACGGTCTATGTGCTGGAGCGTGCTTCGGACGGCGCGCGCGCCAGCATCAGGGTGGCCGGGCGCGCCGCCAACGGCATGTCGGCTGCCGTGGGCACCGGCGTCACCGTCAGCGTGATCGGCTCGGGCGTGGTGCTGTCGGCCGCCGGCGAGGTGCTGGCCTTCGTGCCCAACGCCATCGGCCGTGCGCTGCTCTACAACGAGAGGCTCTCGTGAAGCGCGCGCTGCTGGCTTGCACCGCGCTCGGGCTTGCGCTTGCAGCGGCATTGCCGATGCAGGCCAGGGCCGGCCGTTCGTGCGAGCAGGCCAAGCCGACGCCCGCCGTGATCGTCAAGGGCATGGAGCTGGCCGAGCGCACCTCGCAGGCGCTCGACGCCAGCGGCGCGCGCGTGGTGTTCCTGGCGCGCGCCGGGCAGGACCTGGGCAAGTACGGCCTGCGCTACTCGCATCTGGGCATCGCCTACAAGACCGATGCCGGTCGGTGGCGCGTGGTGCACAAGCTCAACCAGTGCGGCACGGCGGTGGCGGCGGTGTACCGCCAGGGGCTCGGCGAGTTCTTCCTCGACGACCTGTGGCGCTACGAGGCGGCCTGGGTCGTGCCCACGCCGGCCGTGCAGGCGCAGCTGATGGCCGCGCTGGACGAGCCGCCCGCGCGCATCGTGCGGATGAACGTGGCGCCCTACAGCATCGTGAGCTACGCCTGGGGCCGGAAGTACCAGCAATCGAACCAGTGGGCCGTCGAGACGCTGGCCGCCGCGATGGAGCCCGCCACCATCGGCAACCGCGCGCAGGCGCAGGCCTGGATGCAGTTCAAGGGCTACGAGCCCACCACGCTGAAGCTCGGGCCGCTCACGCGGCTGGGCGGGCGCGTGAGCTCGGCCAACGTGGCCTTCGACGACCACCCGAACGACAAGCGCTTCAGCGACCGCATCGAGACGGTGACCGTCGACTCCGTGTTCGCCTGGCTGCCGCGTGCCGGGCTGGGCGCCGCGCCGGTGACGCTGAGGCTTCAATGACCAGGAGCGGGACAACGACATGAGCAAATCCCTTCGCCTTTCCGAAAAATGGTTCCGCCGCGGCCTCTGGCTGGTGGCCTTCGTGTTCGCCAGCTTCCTCATCGGGCTGGGCAGCACCATCGTGAGCGACCTGCCGCAGGTCGAGCGCGTGCGCGGCATCGACGACTTCATCGACCTGCGCGCCGCGCAGCCGCTTCGCGCGACCATCGCGGCCTCTGAAGCCACCGAGCTGCAGGCCGCGCGCGACCTCGACCAGATACGCCTGCAGCTGCAGGCCGCGCAGCAGGCCAACGCCAATGCGCGCGAGACCTTCGGCAACTGGCTCGCCACGCGCCGTGCCACCGCGCAGCCCGACCAGGACCCCGAGCTCATCGCGCGCACCAAGGCGCTCGACGCCTTCAAGCAGAAAGAAGAACAGGTGCAGCGCCAGGTCAGCGCGCAGCAGCAGATCACGCTCGACGCGCGCCAGGCCGAGCAGCGCGCGCGCACCGCGCTCGCCGAGCTGGAGCGCGACGCGCAGGTGAAGCTGGAGGCCGAATACCGCCGCATCGAGCTGCGCGTGTTCCTGTACCGGCTGGCGCTCACGCTGCCGCTGCTGGTGGTGGCCGGCTGGCTGTTCGCGAAGAAGCGCAGGAGCACGTACTGGCCCTTCGTGTGGGGCTTCATCTTCTTCGCGCTGTTCGCGTTCTTCGTCGAGCTGGTGCCCTACCTGCCGAGCTACGGCGGCTATGTGCGCTACCTGGTGGGCATCGTGCTCACGGTGCTGGTGGGGCGCTATGCCATCGTCGCGCTCAACCGCTACCTGGCGCGCCAGAAACTCGCCGAGCAGCAGCCCGACCAGGTGCGGCGCGAAGAGCTCAGCTACGACACCGCGCTGACCCGCCTGGGCAAGGGCGTGTGCCCCGGCTGCGAGCGGCCGGTGGACCTGAAGAACGACGCGATCGACTTCTGCCCGCACTGCGGCATCGGCCTGTTCGACCACTGCGGCGTGTGCGAGACGCGCAAGAGCGCGTTCTCCAGGTTCTGCCACGCCTGCGGCACCCCGGCCGCGGCGCAGTCTGCGGATTCGGTCACGCCCCCGCGCGCCAATCGACACACCATGTAGCCGGCGCGCCGCGAGGCCGTGCTACAACGATGGATTCCCAACCCCAGACGGAGCTAAAGCATGAGCATTTTCGGCAGCATCCTTTCCAAGATCTTCCCGGGCGCCAAGGCAGCCGAGGCCCCGGCCCCAGCCCCGGCGCCCACCGCCGCGGCACCGGCCGATGCACCCGCACCCGCAGTGGCCGCGCCCCCGCCCGCCATTCCGCTGGGCGACGTGGCCGCCGTGCTCGACGGCATGCCGGGCGCGAAGAACCTCAACTGGCGCACCTCCATCGTCGACCTCATGAAGCTGCTGGGCCTGGACAGCAGCCTCGAGGCACGCAAGCAACTGGCCGCGGAACTGAGCTACGGCCAGGACACCAGCGACAGCGCCAAGATGAACATCTGGCTGCACCGCCAGGTCATGACCAAGCTGGCCGCCAACGGCGGCACGGTTCCGGCAGAGTTGCGGGACTGAGCTGGACAGTCGCTCGGAAGTTTTCGAGAACACCGAGGAACCGGCTCTGCCGGGCCTCAGGTGTTGCCCCCGGTAGGGGGTTGGCGAAGCGACACGAAGTGCGCGTAGCCTGGGGGCGAGACCATTTCAGGTCCAGCCGGCGTCCACCACGTAATCTTGCGCGGTGCACATGCGCGAATCGTCGGCCGCCAGGAACAGCGCCATCGCCGCGATGTCCTCGGCCATCACGCGGCCCGGCAGGCACTGCGCCGCATCGATCTCCGCGCCCGATTCGGGCTTGACCCACAGCTTGATCTGCCGCTCGGTCATCACCCAGCCCGGCACGATCGAATTGACGCGGATGTTCTGCTTGCCCAGGTCGCGCGCCAGCGAACGCGTGAGGCCGCGCGCCGCCGCCTTGCAGGCCTGGTACACCGGATAGCCCTTGCCCTTGATCATCCAGCTGATGGAGCCGAAGTTGATGATCGAGCCGCCGCCCAGCGCGCGCATGTCGTCGGCCACCGCCTGCGCGGCGAAGAACTGGTGCTTGAAGTTGACGGCCACGAGGCGGTCGAAGTCGTCACTGGTCACGTCGGCCATCTCGTGGCGGCGGTCGTTGGCGGCGTTGTTCAGCAGCACCGAAACCGGCCCGAAGCGCTGGCGCACCGCGTCGATGGCGGCGGCGAGCGCGGCCGTATCGGTCACGTCGCAGGGCAAGAACAGCGCCGGATGCTCGCCCTGCAGTTGCGCCGCGAGCGCGCTGCCGGCAGCGGTGTCGAGGTCGCAGAAGCCGACCTTCGCGCCCTGCGCATGAAAGGCCCGCACCAGCGATTCGCCGATGCCGCTGGCGCCGCCGGAGATGAACACGGTGCGCCCGGCCAGCGAGGGGTAGCGGGCGGTGTAGGGCGAAAGTTGTGATGCGTCGGTCATGTGAATGCGGCAACAGCGATGGGGACGGACGGCAAGCGTAGCGGATAGCGGCCGGCCGGTGTATGGCTTCCGGCAAATGGGCGGCGCATCCGGGCGTGGCTACGCTCGCTCTCATGAACACGAAGACGCTGCCCCGCCGCCGTACCCTCATCGCGTTCGCGATGCTCGTTCCCGCCGCGCTGGCGGTGCGCTCCGTGCGCGCCCAGGCGGGTGCGGGCGGTGTACAGCTCTTCAAGGTGGTCTCGCCGCGCGACGAGATTGTCGTGGGCGCAGATGCCGCGCTGCTCGGCACCGGCTCCGGTCCCGCCGTCGAGAGGCTGGCCGCCCAGCTCGCGGCCAAGGGCCAGCTCACGCTGTGGCAGTACGCCTCCCACAAGGACGCGAGCGGTGCGCTGGTGCAGGCGCCGCTCAGGCAGATCGTCGTCTTCAGGAACGAGGCCTTGCGCATCGAGCCCTACGCCACGCCGCTGCCCATACAGCCGCTGAAGTAGCGGCCGCTATTCTTCAGACGCCTCTTGCGCGCTCCGACTTAAAGCGCGCGCGAAACTCCGTGAACGTGCCCGCGTCCAGCGACTCGCGGATCTCGCTCATCAGGTTCAGGTAGTAGTGCAGGTTGTGGATGGTCGTGAGCATCGGCCCGAGCATCTCGCCGCAGCGGTCGAGGTGATGCAGGTAGGCGCGGCTGAAGCCTTCGCGCCCGCCGTCGTTCCAGCTCACGCCCGAAGTGCCCGCGCAGGCGTGGCAGGTGCAGCTGGGGTCGATGGGCTGCGGGTCGCTCTTGTGGCGCGCGTTGCGCATCTTCAGGTCGCCGAAGCGCGTGAAGAGCGTGCCGTTGCGCGCATTGCGCGTGGGCATCACGCAGTCGAACATGTCGACGCCGTCGGCCACGCCCTGCACCAGGTCTTCCGGCGTGCCCACGCCCATCAGGTAGCGCGGCTTGTTCGCGGGCAGCCGGTGCGGCGTGTGGCCCATGATGTGCAGCATTTCTTCCTTGGGCTCGCCCACGCTCACGCCGCCGATGGCGTAGCCGGGGAAGTCCATGTCCACCAGCGCGGCCAGCGACTCTTCGCGCAGGTTCTCGAACATGCCACCCTGCACGATGCCGAAGAGCGCGTTCGGGTTCTCCAGCCGGTTGAACTCCGCCTGGCAGCGCTTGGCCCAGCGCAGGCTCAGTTCCATCGAGATGCGCGCCTCGGCCTCGGTCGTGATGTGGCCCTTGGTGTCGTAGGGCGTGCACTCGTCGAACTGCATCACGATGTCGCTGTTGAGGATGGTCTGGATCTGCATCGAGACCTCGGGCGTGAGGAACAGCTTGTCGCCGTTGACGGGCGACGCGAACTTCACGCCCTCTTCGCTGATCTTGCGCATCGCGCCCAGCGACCACACCTGGAAGCCGCCCGAGTCGGTGAGGATGGGCTTGTTCCACTTCTCGAAGCCGTGCAGCCCGCCGAAGCTCGCCATCACGTCGAGGCCGGGGCGCATCCACAGGTGGAAGGTGTTGCCCAGGATGATCTGCGCGCCCATTTCCTCCAGGCTGCGCGGCATCACGCCCTTGACCGTGCCGTAGGTGCCCACCGGCATGAAGATCGGCGTCTGAACTTTGCCGTGGTTGAGCGTGAGCGTGGCGCGGCGCGCGTGGCTGTCAGGGTCGGTCTTGAGGAGTTCGAAATTCAGCATGGTGGTCGTCTCAATCTTGTTGCCGCTCCAGCAGCATGGCGTCGCCATAGCTGAAGAAGCGGTAGCGCTCGGCAATGGCGTGGGCATACAACCCCATCACCCGCTCGTAGCCCGCGAAGGCCGAGACCAGCATCATCAGCGTGCTCTTGGGCAGATGGAAGTTGGTCACCAGCAGATCGACATGCGCGAAGGCGAAGCCCGGGGTGATGAAGATGCGCGTGTCGCCCGATGCCTCGCCGCTCTTGGCCCACGACTCGAGCGTGCGCACGGTGGTCGTGCCCACGGCCACGATGCGTCCGCTGCGCGCCTTGCATTCGGCAATGGCGCGCTGCGTGGCCTCGGGCACCTCGTAGCGTTCGGCGTGCATGGTGTGCTCGGCGATGTTCTCGGTCTTCACTGGCTGGAAGGTGCCGGCGCCCACGTGCAGGGTGACGTTGGCGCGCTGCACGCCGCGCGATTCGAGCTCGGCCAGCAGGCCTTCGTCGAAATGCAGCGCGGCGGTGGGTGCCGCCACCGCGCCGGGCACGCGCGCGAACACGGTCTGGTAGCGGCTCTCGTCCTCGGCCAAATCGGTGTGCGTGATGTAGGGCGGCAGCGGCACGTGGCCGCAGCGCTCCATGAGCATGTAGGGGTTCTCGCCGGTGTCGCTCTCGAAGGCGAAGCGGAACAGCGCGCCGTCTTCGTCGGGCCAGCGGCCCAGCAGGGTGGCGCGGAAGCCGCCGACCATGTCGAGCGTGGTGCCCACCGGCGGCTTCTTGCTGACCTTCATGTGCGCGACCACCTCGTGGCCCTGCAGCACGCGCTCGACCAGCAGTTCGAGCTTGCCGCCGGTCGGCTTCTCGCCGAACAGGCGCGCCTTGACCACGCGCGTGTCGTTGAAGACCAGCAGGTCGCCCGCGCGCAGCAGCGAGGGCAGGTTCCTGAAGATGCGGTCGACCGGCGCGGGCCCCGTGCCGTCGAGCAGGCGGGAGGAGGTGCGTTCGGTGGCCGGGTGTTGCGCCACCAGCTCGGGTGGCAGTGCGAAATCGAAATCGGAAAGCGTGAAGGCGCGCATGTTGCTTGAGGGCCGGACAGGCCCGTGCCAAGGAGGCATGGGAAAAGAAAAGAGAAAGCCGGGAGGCGGGCGGAATTGTCCCATGCCCGGAAAACGGGGCGTCGAGGCGGGGCTATCGGCGGTGTCTTGCCAAGGCAGAATCGGCGCATGCCTGATTCACTTGCCGCGCGCGCCGCACCCCAGCCCGGGCCTTCCGAAGGCGAGCTCTTCAAGAAGATCCTGGGGAGCAAGTGGCAGGGCCTGCACCCCGACATCCGACGTCGCTTCGACAAGAACCCGTTGCCGGGCAGGGCGCTGCATTACCTCGGTGCGCTCAGCGAGCTGCGCTGCTCGCGCTTCGGCAAGCTGCTGGGGCACCTGACGCAGCCGATGATCCAGGGCGCGCTCATTCCGTACAGCGACGCCAATTTTCCGGTGGAGATACAGGTCTATGCCAAGCCCGAAGACCCGGCCATCTACAAGCAGCGCATCTACCGCCTGCATGGCCGCAAGCCGATCCAGTTCACCAGCTTCATGCGCGAGAGCGAGCGCGGCGAGGTGCTGGAGTACGTGGGCATGGGCCTGGGCATGAAGCTGGTGCTGAGCGTCGAAGAAAACGGCAGCCTGCATTTCCAGAGCGACGGCTACTTCTGGGACGTGCTGGGCTGGCGCATTCCGCTGCCCGGCGTGTTCACGCCCGGCAAGACTTTCCTGTGGCACCACAACGAGACGCCGGAGCGCTTCAACATCCGCATCGAGATCCGCCACTGGCTGATGGGCACCACCTTCACCCAGGTCGGCGTGTTCGAGGAAGTGACTGAACCCAAGGCGGTGACCGCATGACGATCGACACACACCTGCTGGCGCTGCAGCTCATGGCCGCACAGGGGCTGATGGGCGCGTTCGACACGCTCTATCACCACGAAGGCACCGAGGCGCTGGCGCAGCGCAACACCGCGCGGCGCGAGCTGTCCATCCACGCGGTGCGCTCGTCGATCTACTGCGCCATGTTCATAGGGCTGTCGTCGTGGGCCTGGCACGGCGTGTGGGCCTGGGTGCTGCTCGCGGTGTTCGGCGTCGAGATCGTGCTCACGCTGTGGGACTTCGTGGTGGAAGACGGCAGCCGCCTGCTGCCGCCCACCGAGCGCGTCACGCACACGGTGCTGGCCATCAATGCGGGCGCGTTCATCGCGCTGCTGGCCATGAACGCGGTCGACTGGGCGGCGCAGCCCACGGCGGTGGTGTGGCAGCCGCAAGGCTGGCTCGGCGCGTTCCTCGCGCTGTGCGGCGTGGGCGTGGGCATCTCGGGGCTGCGCGACGGGCTGGCGGCGCGCGCGCTTTTCCGCCGCACCGCGCAGGAGGAACAGCGCGCGGCCGATGCGCCGGTGCGTTTCGGCAGCAAGCCGCAGCGCGTGCTGGTGACCGGCGGCACCGGCTTCATCGGCCAGATTCTGGTGCGCCACCTGCTGGCCGACGGCCATGCGGTGACGGTGTGGACGCGCGATGCGCGCTCGGCCGCCTGGGGCTTCGGCGGCGCGGTGCGCTGCGTGCAGGCGCTCGAGCAGATCCCGGCCACGGACGATGTCGACGTGGTCATCAACCTGGCGGGCGCGCGCATCCTCGGCCAGCGCTGGAGCGAGCGGCGCCAGCGCCAGCTGATGCAAAGCCGCGCGGGCCTCACGAACACGCTGGTCGCGTGGATCGCCACGCGTGCGCGCAAGCCCTGGCTGCTGCTGTCGGGCTCGGCCATCGGCTACTACGGCGTGCAGCCGCAGGGCGACACCGCCGAGCTGGCCGAAGACGCACCGCCGCAGGACATCTTCATGTCGGCGCTGTGCCAGGCCTGGGAGCAGGCCGCGCGGGGCGCGGTCGCGCACGGCGTGCACGTGGCCTGCATGCGCTTCGGCTTCGTGCTGGGCCACCAGGGCTCGCTGCCGCAGCTGCTGCTGCCGGTGGCGCTCGGCATGGGCGGCCGCCTGGGCAGCGGGCGGCAGTGGCTGTCGTGGGTGCATGTGCATGACGTGATCCGCGCGATGGCCCATGTGTGGAGCCTGGCCGAGCAGGCCGGCGGCAAGGCGGCGGCAGCGCAGGCTTTCAACTTCACCGCGCCCGGTGCGCTCTCGCAGGAGGAATTCACCCGCGTGGCGGCCGGCGTGATGCACCGCCCCTTCTGGATGCCGACACCCGCCGCGCCGGTCAGGCTGCTGCTGGGCGAGCAGGCCGACCTGCTGCTCGAAGGGCAGCGCGTGGTGCCCGCGCGCCTGCTGCAGACCGGGTTCCGCTTCGCGTTTTCCGATGCGCGCAGCGCATTGACGGACCTTTGCCGCCCGCGCTAGAAGCTTCGCCCGTGCCGCCCAAGAAACAAGCTCCCCCGCCCACCGCCGACGCAGCCGCGGCACCGCCGCAGCCGCCCGGTGCCGGCCTGAGCCAGGTGCAGCGCGCGCTGCGCAAGCTCGGGCTGGTGCGCGACATCGACTTCGCGCTCTACCTGCCGATGCGCTACGAGGACGAGACCCGCATCGTGCGCCTGGTGGACACGCGCGACGGCGACATGGCGCAGGTCGAGGGCGTGGTCACCGAATGCGAGGTGGTGTACCGCCCGCGCCGGCAGCTCATCGCCACCATCGACGACGGCAGCGACACCTGCCAGCTGCGCTTCTTCAATTTCTATCCGTCGCAGCAGAAGCAGCTCGCGGTCGGCGCGCGGGTGCGCGTGCGCGGCGAGATGCGCGGCGGCTTCGTGGGGCGGCAGATCATGCATCCCACGGTGAAGGCGGCCGGCACCGCGCTGCCCAACGCGCTGACGCCCATCTACTCGACCGTGGCGGGGCTGCCGCAGCCGGTGCTGCGGCGCGAAGTGCGCTCGGGCCTGGCGCGGGCCGTGCTCGACGAGACCATTCCGGTGCAGATCGGCTTCCGCGGGGCCTGGGACCTGCGCGCCTCGCTGAGCTTCCTGCACTACCCGACGCCCGACGTGGCCATGGCCACGCTCGAAGACCACAGCCACCCGGCGTGGCAGCGCATCAAGGCCGAGGAACTGCTGGCGCAGCAGCTGTCGCAATTGCAGGCACGGCTGGAACGCGCGGCGCAGCGCGCGCCGGTACTGCCCGCGCCGACCGAGCCTGCGCCTGCCTCGCTGCATGCGCAGTTGCTCGCGGTGCTGCCCTTCGGCCTGACCGGCGCGCAGCAGCGGGTGGGCGAGGAGATCACGCGCGACCTCCGCCGCGAGATTCCCATGCACCGGCTGCTGCAGGGCGACGTGGGCTCGGGCAAGACGGTGGTGGCCGCGCTGGCGGCGGCACGCGCCATCGATGCGGGCTTCCAGTGCGCGCTGATGGCGCCGACCGAAATCCTCGCGGCGCAGCACTTCGGCAAGCTGGTCGGCTGGCTCGATCCGCTGCTGGCCGAACGCGGCCTGCGCGTGGCGTGGCTCACGGGCAGCCAGAAGAAGAAAGAGCGCGACGCGATGTCGGCGGCGGTGGAGAGCGGCGAGGCCGCGCTGGTCATCGGCACGCATGCCGTCATCTCGGAGAAGGTGCGCTTCAAGAACCTCGCGCTGGCCATCATCGACGAGCAGCACCGCTTCGGCGTGGCGCAGCGCCTGGCCTTGCGCGGCAAGGCCGAAGGGCACCTCGAGCCACATCTGCTGATGATGAGCGCCACGCCCATCCCGCGCACGCTGGCGATGAGCTACTACGCCGACCTGGACGTGTCCACGCTCGACGAGCTGCCGCCGGGCCGCACGCCCATCGTCACCAAGCTGGTGGCCGACCACCGGCGCGACGAGGTCATCGACCGCATCCATGCGCAGATCGCGCAGGGGCGGCAGGTGTACTGGGTGTGCCCGCTGATCGAGGAGAGCGAGGCGGTCGACCTGCGCAACGCCACCGAAACCCGCGACGAGCTGGCCGGCACCCTGGGCGAGCCGATCCAGGTTGGCCTGCTGCATTCGCGCATGCCCACGGCCGAGAAGCAGGCGGTGATGGCGGCGTTCACCGCCAACGAGATCCAGGTGCTGGTGAGCACCACGGTGATCGAAGTGGGCGTGGACGTGCCCAATGCCTCGCTGATGGTGATCGAGCATGCCGAGCGCTTCGGCCTCTCGCAGCTGCACCAGCTGCGCGGCCGGGTGGGGCGCGGCGCGGCGGCCTCGGCCTGCGTGCTGCTCTATGCGCCCGGCGACAGCGGCCGCGTGGGCGAGGCCGCGCGCGCCCGGCTCAAGGCCATGGCCGAGACCGGCGACGGCTTCGAGATCGCGCGGCGCGACCTCGAGATTCGCGGGCCCGGCGAATTCCTGGGGGCGCGGCAATCGGGCGCGCCGCTGCTGCGCTTTGCCGACCTGACGACCGACACGCTGCTGCTCGACTGGGCGCGCGAACTGGCGCCCGTGATGCTGCAGAAGCACCCCGACCTTGCGCAGCGCCACATCGACCGCTGGCTCGGCACCAAGGCCGAGTACCTCAAAGCCTGAGAGAACTCAGGTCGTCGGCCGGCGCGTGAAGGCGAGGATCAGCCCGAAGCCGACCATCATGCTGCCGCTGATGCGGTTGAACCAGCGCATCGCGCGGCTGCCGTTGGCCATGCGGCGCATGCGCGCGCCGAGCAGCGCGTAGAGCGCGATCGCGACCAGCTCGAACACCAGGAATGTCGCGCCCAGCAGCAGGTAGCTGCTGGCGTAGGCTTCCGGCGTCACGAACTGCGGAAAGAAGGCGGTGAACACCAGGATGGCCTTCGGGTTGCCGGCCGCCACGGTGAATTCCTGCCGCGCCAGCGCGCGCATGGACGGCGGCGCGGAGGCGTCGCGCGAACCCACGTCGGCCGTGGGCGCCGGGGCGCGCAGCAGGCGGATGCCGATCCAAACGAGGTACGCCGCGCCGATGTACTTGATGACGTGGAAGGCCAGCTCCGACGCCACCAGCACCGCGCCCATGCCCAGGCCCGCGACGGCGATCATGATCGCGAAGGCCACGAGCCGTCCGCTGGCCGCGATGACGGCCGGCGACACGCCGTGCTTGGCGCCGTTGGTCACGGACAGCAGGTTGTTGGGGCCGAACGCCATGTTGATGGCGAAGCAGGCGGGCAGGAACAGCAGGTAGGCAGACAGTGTCATGGCGCGTCTCCGTCGGCGTTGCGTGGCGGGACCGCCATTATTTCAGCTCGCCGAGGAATGCCGCGACACCGGGGCGGCCCTTCCCCGAGCCCCGCCTAGCTGTCGACGCCGCCCTCGGGCATTTGCCGCGCGTACACCGCGAGCACGATGCGCTCGGAGTGGATCAGGTAGTCGTTCAGCGCCGCCGAGCCCTCGGCGAACTTGCCGGCCTCGATGAGTTCGAGCAGCTTGGTGTTCATGTCCACGTAGGGTGCGTGCAGGAACTCAGGGTCTTTCAGCAGGCCGAAGGCCAGCCGCAGCTCGACCAGGATGTGCGCGAACAGCACGTTCAGCCGCTCGCTGTCGGCCAGCTCCACGATGCCCTTGTGGAACTCCATGTTCGCCGTGCCCACGCCCAGCCAGTCGCCGGCCTCGCGGCACTTCAGCGCCAGTTCCACGGCTTCGCGCATGTGCTTCTTGGCCGGGTGGCGGGGGTAGGCCTGCGCCAGCGCCTGGCATTCGATGAGGCGGCGCACGCGGTAGATGTCGATGATCGACGCGATGCTGGGCACGGCCACGAACACGCCGCGGTTGGGCGCGTGCTTGAGCAGGCCTTCCTTGGTCAGCGTGCGGAACACCTCGCGCAGGGTGTTGCGCGAAATCTCGAAGCTGTCGGCCAGCGTGGCCTCCGACAGCCGCTGCCCGGGCGAGAACTCGCCCTTCACGATCTTCTGGCGGATGAGCTCCGCCACCCGGTCGTTGAGCGTCTGCGTGCCCGCGGCCGGCGAGGCGGGCTGTGTGGGGGAAACCTGTCGATTCATGCCGGGAGGTAGGTGGAGGGGGCGTCGGTGCCGCGCGTTTGTAGCAGATTTCCGCCGGCCGCCCGTGCACCAGATCGCAACGCGATCAGGGTTTCCATGGGGTCAGTCAGGCACCTTTGTTGGGCACACTCGCACTGATTGTTCAACAATCTTAAGAAAATGAGTGGTTCAGGTTGTTTGAATTGCTCATTCATTGGCACGGCGCTTGCGTAGACCGACGTGCCGGCGCACATGCGCCAGGCGGCTGTGAACTCCAACACGAAAGACCCACATGACTCCTGACATCCCTCTCTGGCCGCTGATTGGCGTGGCCGTCATCATTGCGGGGTTCATCCTGCGCTTCAATCCGATGCTGGTGGTGATCGTCACGGCCATCGTGACGGCCGCCGCCGCGGGCTTCGGCCCCATGGCCATCCTCACGGCCATCGGCACCGGCTTCATCAAGACCCGCAACCTGCCGCTGATCATTCTTCTGCCGCTGGCGGTGATCGGGCTGCTGGAGCGCCACGGCCTGCGCCAGCATGCGCAGAACTGGATCGGGCGCATCAAGTCGGCCACCGCCGGGCGCCTGCTCATCGTCTACCTCGCCGCGCGCGAACTCACGGCGGCCATCGGCCTCACCAGCCTGGGCGGCCATCCGCAGATGGTTCGCCCGCTGCTCGCGCCCATGGCCGAAGGCGCCACCGAAACCCGCTACGGCAAGCTGCCGGAGCGCCTGCGCCACAAGCTGCGCGCCTATGCCGCGGCCACCGACAACGTGGGCCTGTTCTTCGGCGAAGACATCTTCGTGGCCTTCGGCGCCATCGTGCTGATGACCACCTTCCTGCATGAAGCGGGCATCGACGTCGAGCCGCTGCACATCGCGATGTGGGGCATTCCCACCGCGATTGCCGCGTTCGTCATCCATTCGTGGCGCCTGCGCCGCCTCGACCAGGCCATCGCCCGCGAGATGGAAGGCACCCCGGGCACCGACGCCCCGGCCGTGCCCGCCACGCAAGAGGGCCGCTGATCATGATTCTCTCGATCCAGCACCTCTACATCCTGGTCGGCCTGATCCTCGCGATCACGGCCATCATGACGCTGACCGACCGCCAGCACCCCAAGCGCTACACCAGCGGCCTGTTCTGGGCGCTCTATTCGCTGGTGTTCCTGGTGGGCGACAAGCTGCCGCCCGCGTGGGTGGGCGTGGGCGCCGTGGCCATGGCCGTCATTGCCGGCATGCGCGGCGTCGGCGCGGGCAAGCACCGCGAGCCCTCGCCCGAGCAGTACCAGGCCAGCGCCGCGCGCCTGGGCAACAAGCTCTTCATGCCGGCGCTGGCGATTCCGCTGGTCACGGTGATCGGCACCGTGCTGATGAGCAAGGTCAAGATCGGCGACGCCTTCCTGCTCGACCCCAAGAACACCACGCTGGTGAGCCTGGGCGTGGGCTGCGTGGTGGCGCTGGCGCTGGCATGCTGGCTGACGCGCGAGACGCCGGTGCAGGGCATGCGCGAGTCGCGCCGCCTGACCGACGCGCTGGGCTGGGCCGTGGTGCTGCCGCAGATGCTGGGCATGCTGGGCCTGGTGTTTTCCGACGCTGGCGTGGGCAAGGCGGTGGCGTACATCACCACCAGCTACATCAACATGGACATCCGCTTCGTCGCGGTGGTGGTGTACGTGCTGGGCATGGCGCTGTTCACCATCATCATGGGCAACGGCTTCGCGGCCTTCCCGGTGATGACGGGCGGCGTCGGCGTGCCGGTGCTGGTGGGCGTGTACCACGGCGACCCGGCGGTGATGGCGGCCATCGGCATGTTCTCGGGCTACTGCGGGACACTGATGACGCCGATGGCGGCCAACTTCAACATCGTGCCGGCGGCGCTGCTGGAGCTGCCCGACAAGAACGCGGTCATCAAGGTGCAGGTGCCCACGGCGGCCGCGCTGCTGGTGGTCAACATCTTCCTGCTGTACTTCCTAATGTTCCGCTGAGGCCCCGCAATGAAGAAGACGACCGGTACCGCCGCGCCCCGCGTGCTGCTCGCGGGCTTCGAGCCCTTCGAGAACGACCCCGTCAACCCCGCGTGGGAAATCGCGCGCACGCTGGACGGCTGGACCTGCGAAGGCGCCGCGGTGCAGGCGGTGCAGCTGCCCTGCGTGTTCGGCCGCGCCATCGACCGGCTCGACGAGGCGCTGGCGGCCGGCACGGCGCCCGTGCTGGTGCTGTGCATCGGCGCGGCGGGCGGGCGCACCGAGATATCGCTGGAGCGCGCCGCGCTGAACGTCGACGACGCGCGCATCCCCGACAACGCCGGCTACCAGCCCATCGACATTCCGGTGGTCGAGGGCGGGCCGGCGGCCTACTTCAGCACGCTGCCCATCAAGGCCATGGTGCGCGACATGCGCGCGGCCGGCCTGCCGGCGGCGGTGTCCAACAGCGCGGGCACCTTCGTCTGCAACCACATCTTCTACGCGCTGATGCACCGCATCGCGACGCAGCCCGCGCTCGCGCGCACGCGCGGCGGCTTCGTGCACGTGCCTTACCTGCCCGAGCAGGCGGCTTCCAAACCCGGTTTCGCCAGCATGGCGCTCGCGACGCAGGTCGAGGCCTTCCGCGTGGCGATCCGCACCGCATTGACCGTGCGCGACGACGTGCGCGAGACCGGCGGCCGCCTGCACTGACCCGATGACCCCTGTGGCGTGCGCCCGCCGCGCGCCGGAAAAGACGAACGATGAACATCGACTTGAACAGTGACCTCGGCGAGAGCCTGGGCGTGTGGCGCATGGGCGACGACGCCGCCATGCTGGATATCGTGAGCAGCGCCAACGTGGCCTGCGGCTTCCATGCGGGCGACCCGGCCGGCATCCTGCGCACGCTGCGCCAGGCCGCGCAGCGCGGCGTGGTGGTCGGTGCCCATGTGGCCTACCGCGACCTGGTGGGGTTCGGGCGCCGCAACATGGACGTGGAAAGCGCCGACCTGCGCGCCGACGTGATCTATCAGATCGGCGCCCTCAAGGGCCTGGCCGCCGCCGCCGGCACCACCGTGCGCTACGTGAAGCCTCACGGCGCGCTCTACAACACCATCGCCCACGACGAGCGCCAGGCGCGCGACGTGATCGCCGCCATCCGCGAGATCGACCCCGGCCTGTGCCTGGTGGCGCTGGCCGGCTCGCCGCTGCTGGGCTGGGCCGAGGCGCAGGGCCTGCGCGCCGTGGCCGAGGCCTTTGCCGACCGCGCCTACACGCCGCAGGGCACGCTGGTGTCGCGCCGCGAACCCGGTGCCGTGCTGCACGACGCGCAGGACGTGGCCGAGCGCATGCTGCGGCTCGCCGAGGAGGGCGTGGTGACGGCCATCGACGGCAGCACCGTGCGCATCCGTGCCGAGTCGGTCTGCGTGCACGGCGACAGTCCGGGCGCGGTCGGCATGGCGCGGCAGGTACGCGAGCGGCTGTCGCAAGCCGGCGTGACCATCGCTTCGTTCGTGGGCACGGGCACCGGCGCATGACCATGCGCTGCCTGTCGGTCAACCTGAATGCCGTGCTGGTCGAGCTCGACGACCTGCCGCAGACGCTCGCGCTGCTGGCCTCGCTGCGCGCCGAGCCCATCGACGGCATCGAGGAACTGGTGCCCGCCGCGCGCACGCTGCTCATCACCTTCCGGCCCGCCGCGCTGACGGCGGTGGAGCTTGCGCGCCAGCTGCGGCTGCGCAACCTCGATGCCCGCGAGACGCGCGCGGAAAAGCGCATCGAGATCCCCGTGCGCTACGACGGCGAGGACCTGGCCGAAGTGGCCGGCCTGCTCGGCGTTTCGCCCGAAGACGTGGTGCGCCGCCACACCGGCAGCGACTACACCGTGGCCTTCACCGGCTTCGCGCCGGGCTTTGCCTATCTGTCGGGCGGCCATCCGAGCCTGGACGTGCCGCGCCGCAAGGTGCCACGCACCCGCATCCCGGCCGGCGCCGTGGGCCTGGCCGGCAGCTTCAGCGGCGTGTACCCGCAGGCCAGCCCCGGCGGCTGGCAGATCATCGGCGTGACCGACACGCCGATGTGGGACCTGTCGCGCGCAACGCCGGCGCTGCTGCAACCCGGCGACTCCGTGCGCTTCGTGGACGTCACCTCGTCGCCGGTGACGCCGCCCGTTCCCGCGAGCGAAGCGCCTTCCGCATTCGCGGCGGCCGCGCCCGGCGGCTGCGCACTCGAGATCCGCGCCGCCGGCGTGCAGGCGCTGCTGCAGGACCGGGGCCGGCCCGGCCAGGCGCGCCAGGGCGTGTCGGTCTCCGGCGCGATGGACCAGCGCGCGCTGCAGGCCGCCAACCGGCTCGTCGGCAACGCCACCGACACAGCCTGCATCGAAGTGGCCTACGGCGGCTTCCAGCTCGTGTGCCGCGGCGAGGCGGTGCTGGCCGTCACCGGTGCCGACGGCCCCCTTACGCTGACCCGTGCCGACGGCGCCAGGTGGCCGCTGCCGCGCTACCAGCCCTTCGCGCTGGCCGACGGCGACATGCTCTCGCTCGGCGAGCCCGTCGCCGGCATCCGCAGCTACGTGGCGGTGCGCGGCGGCTTCGCGGTGGCGCCGGTGCTGGGCAGCTGCTCGAGCGACACGCTGGCCCGCATCGGCCGGCCCGCGCTGGCTGCCGGTGATGCGCTGCCGGTGCGTGCCGTGCATGTCGGCGCCGTCGTCGGCGCGCCCGAGACGCCGCCTGCGGACCTGCCCACCGTGCAGGAAGAAGTCGTGCTGGACATCGTGCCCGGCCCGCGCGCCGACTGGTTCACGCCCGAGGCCATCGCGCAGCTGTGCGGCCAGCCGTGGCAGGTCACGCCGCAGTCCAACCGCGTCGGGCTGCGCCTGGCCGGCGATCGGCCGATGGAGCGCGCCAACCTGTCCGAGCTGCCCAGCGAGGGCACCGCGCGCGGCTCCATCCAGGTGCCGCCCAGCGGCCAGCCCGTGCTGTTCCTGGCCGACCATCCGCTGACCGGCGGCTATCCCGTGATCGCCTCGGTCGCCACCCACCACCTGGACCGCGCGGGGCAGATTCCCGTGAACGCCCGCGTCCGCTTCCAACCCGTGGCCGGACTCGGCCCGGTCGAACACTGATCGAGAGTCTTCCGATGAAAAAAGTCCTGATCGCCAACCGAGGCGAAATCGCCGTGCGCATCGCGCGCGCCTGCGCCGACTACGGCGTGCAATCGGTCGCCGTGTACGCCGATGCCGACATCGACGCGCTGCATGTGCGCATGGCCGACGAAGCCTACGGCCTGGAGGGCGACCGCCCCGCCGATACCTACCTGCACATCGCCAAGCTGCTGGCCGTTGCGGCGCGCAGCGGCGCCGACGCGGTGCATCCCGGCTACGGCTTCCTGTCGGAGAGCGCGGCGTTCGCGCAGGCCGTCATCGACGCCGGGCTGACCTGGATCGGCCCGTCGCCCGCCGCCATCGCGCGGCTGGGCGACAAGGTGCAGGCGCGCAAGCTCGCCATGAAGGTCGGCGCGCCGCTGGTCGCGGGCACGGCCGACCCGGTGCAGAGCGCGGCCGAGGTGCTGGCCTTCGCCGAGAAGCACGGCCTGCCGGTGGCCATCAAGGCCGCGTTCGGCGGCGGCGGGCGCGGCATCAAGGTCGCGTGGCGCATGGACGAGGTCGAGGGCCTGTACGAATCGGCCGTGCGCGAGGCCGTCACCGCCTTCGGCCGCGGCGAGTGCTATGTCGAGCAGTTCCTCGACCGGCCGCGCCACGTCGAGGCGCAGGTGCTGGGCGACACGCACGGCAACGTCGTGGTGCTGGGCACGCGCGACTGCTCGCTGCAGCGGCGCAACCAGAAGCTGGTGGAAGAAGCGCCCGCGCCCTTCCTGAGCGACGCGCAGCGCGAGCGCATCCACCAGTCGGCGCGCGACATCTGCGCCGAGGCCGGCTACACCGGCGCCGGCACGGTCGAGTTCATGCTCAGCGCGAGCGGCGCGATCTCGTTCCTCGAAGTCAACACGCGGCTGCAGGTCGAGCATCCGGTGACGGAGGAAACCACCGGCATCGACCTCGTGGTCGAGCAGCTGCGCATTGCCGACGGCCTGCCGCTGTCGGTCACCGAAACGCCGGCGCCGCGCGGCCACGCCTTCGAGTTCCGCATCAACGCCGAGGACGTCGGCCGCGGCTTCCTGCCGACGCCGGGCCCGGTGAAGGTGTTCGACGTGCCCTCGGGCCCGGGCGTGCGCATCGACACCGGCGTGGTGGCGGGCTCGAGCGTGCCGGGCACCTTCGACTCGCTGATGGCCAAGCTGATCGTCACCGGCGCCACGCGCGAACAGGCCGTCGCGCGGGCGCGCCGCGCGCTCGCCGAGTTCCGCATCGAAGGCGTGGCCTCGGTGCTGCCGTTCCATCGTGCCGCGATGGCGCACCCGGATTTCGTGTCCGGCGATGCCTTCAAGGTCCACACGCGCTGGATCGAGACCGACTTCGCCAACGACGAGACCGCCGCCGCGCGGCCCGAGCCGCGGCCCGACACCGCGCTGGTGCGCACCGCCATCGAGGTCGACGGCCGGCGCCTGTCGCTGGGCCTGCCGCCCGAGCTGCTGCGCGGGCTGTCGTCGGCCGATGCGGGGGGCGCCACCGCCGTGCCGGCCGAGGCCGCAGCGGTGCAGGACCCGGCCGCGGTGGCGGCGCCGGTGTCGGGCACGCTGCAGGGCTGGAAGGTCGCCGACGGCGACGAGGTTGCGCAGGGCGCCGTGATCGCCGTCATGGAGGCGATGAAGATGGAAATGCAGGTGCTCGCGCACCGCGCGGGACGCATCGCATTCGGCGTGGCGGCAGGCGGCTACGTGGCGGTGGGATCGGCGATCGCGACCATCGGCTGACGGGCCCCGTGACGCCCATGGCGGGCTGCCGCTTCTTTCTTGTTTATTCTTCTTATTCAAGTTAGTAGTAGTAGATAAGGGTAAACCCCCGCTGTGGACAGCAGGGGTTTTCTCTTGGCTGACAACGACTTGCCGCGCGCGCGTCACTGTGTACACGTCCGTTTCGGGGTCGCCCTGGAAAAAGGACAACTCGCGGGCGAACGATGCCGCTGTGGACAAGTGGGGCCTTGTGCTGAAACTGTCCCCAGAGTTGTTCCGCCAAGGCCCCAGGCCCACCGGGTCGCGGGCGCTTGCGCATAATTGACGCAAGCTATGACTCTCACCGAACTCAAATACATCGTCGCAGTAGCCCGCGAACGGCACTTCGGCAAGGCGGCCGAGGCCTGCTACGTCTCCCAGCCGACCCTCTCGGTCGCCATCAAGAAACTGGAGGACGAACTCGAGGTCAAGCTCTTCGAGCGCAGCGCCGGCGAGGTGACCGTCACCCCGCTGGGCGAGCAGATCGTTCAGCAGGCGCAGAGCGTGCTCGACCAGGCGGCCAGCATCAAGGAAATCGCCAAGCGCGGCAAAGACCCGCTGGCCGGCCCGCTGAACCTCGGCGTGATCTACACGATCGGGCCGTACCTGCTGCCCGACCTGGTCCGCCAGGTGATCCAGCGCACGCCGCAGATGCCGCTGGTGCTGCAGGAGAACTTCACCGTCAAGCTGCTCGAGATGCTGCGCGCCGGCGAGATCGACTGCGCCATCATGGCCGAGCCCTTTCCCGACGCCGGCCTGGCGATGGCGCCGCTGTACGACGAGCCCTTCATGGCAGCCCTGCCCGCGAAGCACAAGTTCGCCGACCGCGAATCGATCACGTCCGAGGAACTGCAGAGCGAGACCATGCTGCTGCTGGGCACCGGCCACTGCTTTCGCGACCACGTGCTCGAGGTCTGCCCCGAGTTCGCGCGCTTCTCCAGCAATGCCGAAGGCATCCGCAAGAGCTTCGAGGGCTCGTCGCTGGAGACCATCAAGCACATGGTGGCCTCCGGCATGGGCGTGACGCTGGTGCCGCGGCTGTCGGTGCCGGCCGAGGCGCTCAAGCCCAGGGTCAAGGGTCGCAAGGAGGCCGAGCAGATGGTGCGCTACCTGCCGGTGCGCGACGCGCACGATCGCGATCCGCCCACGCGCCGCGTGGTGCTCGCTTGGCGGCGCACCTTCACGCGCTACGAGGCCATCGCAGCCCTGCGCAACGCGATCTACGCGTGCGAGCTGCCGGGCGTCAAGCGGCTGTCCTGAAGGCGGCAATTCGGGGAATCGGCCTACGCCAGGGCCGTTTTGAATCGTTGATCGCTGAGATAGAGTGGCGCTGTTGCGAAGCCGCACGCCGGCTTCCAGAATCGAAGCGTTCCACCCAAACTTGAAGAAAGAGTTCCCGCCATGGCCAAAGCCTCGAAGAAATCATCGCCTGCTTCCTCCGCCGGCAAGGTGCCCAAGAAGGGCGGCACGGTGGTCGCGCAGGAGTCGGGCAGCCGCAATGCGCCGATCATCAACATCGGCATCGAACGCCAGGACCGCGCGGCCATCGCCGAAGGCCTGAGCCGCGTGCTGGCCGACACCTACACGCTGTACCTCACCACGCACAACTTCCACTGGAACGTGACGGGCCCGCACTTCAACTCGCTGCATGCGATGTTCATGGGCCAGTACACCGAGCTGTGGGGCGCTACCGACGTGCTGGCCGAGCGCATCCGCGCGCTGGGCCACTACGCACCGGGCTCCTACGCCGAGTTCAGCAAGATCGCCACCGTGCCCGACGTGCCCCAGACCCCGCCCAAGGCGATGGAGATGGTGCGCATCCTGGTGAAGGGCCACGAGACCGTGTCGCGCATCGCGCGCGAATTCATCCCCGTGGCCGAGGAAGCCGGCGACGACCCGACGGCCGACATGCTGACCGCGCGCTGCACGGTGCACGACCAGACCGCGTGGATGCTGCGTTCGCTGCTCGAAGACTGAGCGCGCGCTTTCCTCGCACCTGCACAAGAGCGGCACAATGGCCGCTCTTTTTTTTGCCCGTCTCTTTCCTTCGCATGCTCGCCCGTCGTTTCGCGCTCTACCTCGACCTGATCCGCTGGAACCGCCCCGCAGGCTGGCTGCTGCTGCTGTGGCCCACGCTGGGCGCGCTCTGGTTCGCGGCCGACGGCTGGCCGGGCTGGCACCTGGTGGTGGTGTTCACGCTCGGAACCTTCCTCATGCGCAGCGCGGGCTGCTGCGTCAACGACGTGGCCGACCGCGACTTCGACCGCCACGTCAAGCGCACGGCGCAACGGCCCGTGACCAGCGGCGCGATGTCGGTCAAGGAGGCGCTGGGGCTCGGCGCGGTGCTGGCGCTGATGTCCTTCGCCCTGGTGCTCACCACCAACCGCACGACGGTGCTGTGGTCGTTCGCGGCGCTGGCCATCACGCTGATCTACCCCTTCGCCAAGCGCTTCGTGTCGATCCCGCAGGCAGTGCTGGGCATTGCCTTCAGCTTCGGCATTCCGATGGCCTTTGCGGCGGTGCAGTCGCACGTGCCCGTGTTCGCCGCGTGGCTGCTGGCGGGCAACCTGTTCTGGGTGCTGGCCTACGACACCGAATACGCCATGGTCGACCGCGACGACGACCTCAAGATCGGCATGAAGACTTCGGCCATCACCTTCGGCCGCTTCGACGTGGCGGCGGTGATGGCGAGCTACGCGATCTTCCTCGCGGTGTGGATCTGGGCCGGCGCGAGCCGTTCGCTGGGCGTCCTGTTCTACGCCGGCATCGCCGTGGCCGCGGCGCAGGCGCTGTGGCACTGGCGGCTCATTCACGACCGTACGCGCGAGGGCTGCTTCAAGGCCTTCCGCCTGAACCACTGGCTGGGCTTCACCGTGTTCGCCGGCATCGTGGCCGGTTACGCGCTGCGCTGAACACCATGTCCGACGCCATGCTGGAGCAGCTGAAGCGGAAGATCGGCCAGGAGGGCTTCTCCGAATGGCACCGCATCACACAGGAGATGGTCGACCGCTACTCGGAGCTGTCGGGCGACGGCGAGGGTGAGTGGATCCACCTCGACCCCGAGCGCGCGGCGCGCGAGGCGGACTACGGCGGCACCATCGTGCAGGGCTTCTTCCAGGTGTCGCACCTGATCCGCCTGACCGGCGAGGCCATGCGCACGCTGCTGCCGTTCGACTCGAATCACGCGCTCAACTACGGCTTCGACCGCCTGCGCTTCGTGCGGCCGATGCCCGTGGGCGCGCGCTTCCGGGCGCGGGTGCGCATCGCGGAGGTGACGCCCAGGCCCGGCGACAGCTTCTTGCTGAAGGAGGAAGTCTGGCTCGAACTGGAAGACGGCACCGTCACGCTGGCGGCCGAGTGGCTCTTCCTGCTGGGGCCGCGCGCGCTGCCCGCGGCCTGAAATCAGTCCCGGCCGAATTCCTCGCCCAGCTCCGCGGCGCGCTTCTGCGCCGCGCGGATCGCGGTCTTGAACTGCGCCTTCACGTCGGCTTCTTCCAGCGAACTGATGGCGGCGTAAGTGGTGCCGCCCTTGGAGGTGACGCGCGCGCGCAGCACCGACGGCGGCTCGGTCGCGCTGTGCGCCAGCGCCGAGGCGCCGGTGAAGGTGCCGATGGCCAGGCGCTGGGCCTGCTCGGGCGTCAGGCCCATCTCGACGCCGGCCTCGGTCATGGCCTCGATGAAATAGAACACATAGGCCGGGCCCGAGCCCGACATGGCGGTCACGGCGTCGAGCGCGGGTTCGGCGTCGACCCAGATCAGCTCGCCGGTGGGTGCCAGCAGCTGGCCGACCAGCGAGCGGTCGGCGCCGGTGACGCCGGCGCGCGCGAACAGGCCGGTCATGCCCTTGCCGACCAGCGCGGGCGTGTTGGGCATGGCGCGCACCACGCGCTCGGTGCCAAGCCAACGGGCGATGCTGTCCGACGGAATGCCCGCGGCCACGCTGAGCTGCAACGCGCCATCGGCGAATTCGCGCACCGGGCGGGCGGCTTCGGCAAATGTCTGGGGCTTGACCGCCCACACCACCACCTCGCAGCGCGACAGCGCCTCGCCGGCCTCCGCCTTCGCGACGATGCCGTACGACTGGGACAGCTTGGCGCGGGCCTCCTCGAAGGGCTCGACCACCTCGAACGAATCGGCCGCGGAGCCTTGCTGGATCAGGCCGCCGATGATGGCGCTCGCCATGTTGCCGCCGCCGATGAAGGCGACAGGCGGCAGCGGCGCGGGGGCGGTACGGGGCAGGAAAGTGACGGCGATGGTCATGGTCGGTCGGGTTATTCGAAGGCGAAGGCTGCGAACTGGGTGATCTGAAGTGGATTGAAATTGTCGTCGCTCACGACCACCAGCATGCGCTTGCCGTCGGGCAGCGGCGGCCCCCAGCACATGCCTTCGGTGTTGTCGAGGCGCGACAGGCCCAGGGCGGCGAAGTCAGCCACCAGGGCCTTGGCAGCCGGGCGGTGGTTCCCCGGCGCCAGCATGTCGATGGAGAGCACGTCGCCGGCGGCGCGGGTGTCGATTTCATACAGGCGCAGCGAGTTGCCCGTGCCGGTGGCGTAGGCGCGCTCCAGCACCAGCATGCGGTGGGCGTCGAGCATAAGGATCTCGCTGACGCCGTTGTCGGCATAGGTGCCGGGCACCAGCGGGCGCAGCGGAATGGCGTCGGGCACGTAGGCGATCTGGCGCACGGCGCGCCCTGTGCCCAGGTCGACCTGGGTGAAGCGGCAGGGGCCGCCGGGCGCGCCGGTGGTGGGCTCGGGGCCGTCCTGGATCAGCGCGTTCTCCATGCCCAGCCAGGCGAAGCTGCCGTCCGGCGTGAGGGCGACGCCCTCGAACGTCAGGTTGTCGCGCGGGCCGCGGCGCTTTGCCGGGTCGGGCTGGAACATCGGCGGCATGGCGAATTCGCGCAGGAAGCGCCCGTCGCGGGCCGATTCGTACAGCGCGGGGCCGAAACCGCGGGCGATGTCGCCTTCGCTGGTCCACAGGATGGTGTCGGTGGAGGGGCGCAGGCACAGGGCTTCGGGGTCGGGTACCGGGAGGCCGTCGATGGCATGGCGCCGGCTGGGCCAGGGGCCGCCGCCGGGGCGTTGCAGCTTTACCACGCCCGTGGGCTCGGGCGGCGCGGCCTGTGGCAGCGGCCAGCGTGCGGTGTAGTAGCGCACCGGGTCGAAGTCTGACCGGTCATCGCTGATGAGCAGGTACTCACCTCGCGCCGGGTCGTAGTCGATGCCCGAGAGGCCGCCCACCGTGGTGCCTTCCATATGAAGGCGATGCGCCCAGCGCGCCTCGCCCACCAGCCGCAGCCTGCCGGGGTCCTGCTGCGGAGCGGCGCTGCGGCAGGCGCCAAGGCCCAGCGCCAGCAGGCCGGCAGCACCGGCCAGAAAGCTGCGCCGGCCTGGATGCGGGGCTGAAAAGTGGGATTTCGCAGTGGTGCGCACCGTCGAGAGTCTAGTGCCAGCGCTTAGTGGTGTAATAGGGCTGTTGACATCGGCACAAGTGCGTGCAACAATCGCGGGCTTCGCTTCCAAAAGGCGAAGCTTTCAGCCCAAAGCGGAAGTGCCTCGAGTGGTTCGAGGTGCGGACGACGGGCCCAAGACTGACCGCGGTGTTTCCCTCCTGGAGGCACATCGGTACAAGTTGGGAATATCAAGAAATGATCCAAACTGAATCCCGGCTAGAAGTGGCCGACAACACAGGCGCGAAATCCGTCCTGTGTATCAAGGTGCTCGGTGGCTCCAAGCGGCGTTACGCCAGCGTGGGCGACGTCATCAAGGTCAGCATCAAGGAAGCCGCTCCGCGTGGTCGCGTCAAGAAGGGCGAGATCTACAGCGCAGTGGTGGTCCGCACCGCCAAGGGCATCCGTCGCGCCGACGGCTCGCTCGTCAAGTTCGACGGCAATGCCGCCGTGCTGCTCAATGCCAAGCTGGAGCCCATCGGCACCCGCATCTTCGGACCGGTCACGCGCGAACTGCGCACCGAGAAGTTCATGAAGATCGTGTCGCTGGCACCCGAAGTTCTGTAAGGACAACAACGCCATGAACAAGATTCGCAAAGGCGACCAGGTCATCGTGTTGGCCGGCCGTGACAAGGGCAAGCGGGGCACCGTCTCGCTGCGCAAGGACGACTCGCACGTCGTCATCGAAGGCCTGAACCTCGTCAAGAAGCACACCAAGCCGAACCCCCTCAAGGGTACGACCGGTGGCATCGTCGAGAAGTCCATGCCCATCCACCAATCCAACGTGGCGATCTTCAATGCCGCGACCGGCAAGGCCGACCGCGTGGGCATCAAGATCACCCAGGGTGCTGACGGCAAGCGCGTGGCTGTTCGCGTCTTCAAGTCCAGCGGCGACGAAATCAAGTTCGCCTAAGAGGTACTCACATGGCACGTCTCCAACAACACTATCGCGAAAAGATCGCGAAAGACCTGACGGAAAAGTTCGGCTACACGTCGCCGATGCAGGTTCCGCGCCTCACCAAGATCACCCTGAACATGGGTGTGGGTGAAGCAGTCGCCGACAAGAAGGTTCTCGACAACGCTGTCGCCGACCTGACCAAGATCGCCGGCCAGAAGCCCGTGGTCACCAAGTCGAAGAAGGCTATCGCCGGTTTCAAGATCCGCGAAAACCAGCCTATCGGCTGCATGGTCACGCTGCGTGGCGTGCAGATGTATGAGTTCCTGGACCGTTTCGTGACCATCGCGCTGCCGCGTGTTCGCGACTTCCGCGGCATCTCCGGCCGTGCGTTCGACGGCCGTGGCAACTACAACATCGGCGTCAAGGAACAGATCATTTTCCCCGAGATCGAGTACGACAAGGTCGATGCCCTGCGCGGTCTGAATATCAGCATCACGACGACGGCCAAGACCGATGAAGAAGCCAAGGCGCTTCTCGCCGGCTTCCGTTTCCCGTTCAAGAACTGAGGTGATCCGTGGCTAAAGCATCTTTGATCCAGCGCGAACTCAAGCGCGACAAGCTGGTTGCCAAGTTCGCTGCGAAGCATGCGGAACTGAAGGCGGCTTCCAACGACGTGAAGAAGACCGACGAAGAGCGTGCAGCTGCCCGTCTGGCGCTGCAAAAGCTCCCGCGCAACGCGAACCCCACGCGTCAGCGCAACCGTTGCGAAATCACCGGTCGCCCCCGTGGCACCTTCCGTCAATTCGGTCTGGCCCGCGCCAAGATCCGCGAACTGGCTTTCAACGGCGACATCCCCGGTGTCACCAAGGCCAGCTGGTAAGCCAGGCAGGAGCAAACAACATGAGCATGAGTGATCCCATTGCCGACCTGCTGACGCGTATCCGTAACGCGCAGATGGTGGCGAAGCCCACCGTGTCGGTTCCGTCTTCCAAGGTGAAGATCGCAATCGCACAAGTCCTGAAGGACGAGGGCTACATCGACGGCTTCCAGGTCAAGACCGAAGCCGGCAAGAGCGAACTTGAAATCTCGCTGAAGTACTACGCTGGCCGTCCGGTCATCGAGCGCATTGAGCGCGTGAGCCGCCCCGGCCTGCGTGTCTACAAGGCCAGTGCTTCCATTCCGCAAGTCCAGAACGGCCTCGGCGTTGCGATCGTCACGACCCCCAAGGGCGTGATGACCGACCGCAAGGCTCGCGCCTCCGGTGTCGGCGGCGAAGTTCTGTGCTACGTCGCCTAACCGAGACATCGAGGAGTTACTGAAATGTCCCGAGTAGGAAAAATGCCGGTCACCATCCCCGCAGGCGTGGATGTGTCGATCAAGGAAGACCAGATCAGCGTCAAGGGCACGGGCGGTTCGCTCAGCCTGGCCCGCAATGCGCTGGTGAAGATCGTCAGCAATGACGGCAAGCTGAGCTTCGAGCCCGCCAACGAGTCGCGTGAAGCGAACGCGATGAGCGGCACGATCCGTCAGCTGGTGAACAACATGGTGGTTGGCGTGACCAAGGGCTTCGAGAAGAAGCTCAACCTGGTCGGCGTCGGCTACAAGGCTGCGGCTTCCAACAACAAGCTGAACCTGCAAGTCGGTTACTCGCACCCGGTCAACATCGACATGCCGCAAGGCATCACGGTGGCCACCGCGACCCCGACCGAAATCGTGATCAAGGGTGCTGACCGTCAGCGCGTTGGTCAAATCGCCGCTGAGATCCGCGCTGTTCGTCCGCCCGAGCCCTACAAGGGCAAGGGTATCCGTTATTCGGACGAGAAGATCGTGATCAAAGAGACCAAGAAGAAGTAAGGGGCAGCAAAATGATGTTGACCAAAAAAGCACAGCGTCTTCGCCGCTCGCGCCAGACCCGCATTCGCATCGCGACGCAGGGCGTGGCCCGTCTGACGGTGAACCGCACCAACCTGCACATCTATGCAACCGTCATCTCCGACGACGGCTCCAAGGTGATTGCAACCGCATCGACGGCAGAAGCCGAAGTGCGTACCTCGCTCGGCGGTTCGGGCAAGGGCGGCAATGCCGCCGCAGCCACCGCCGTCGGCAAGCGCATCGCTGAAAAGGCGAAGGCAGCCGGCGTCGAGAAGGTCGCTTTCGACCGCGCAGGTTTCGCTTACCACGGCCGCGTCAAGGCGCTGGCCGAGGCCGCCCGCGAAGCCGGCCTGCAGTTCTAACCGGACACGAGATTCAAAATGGCAAAGATTCAGGCAAGAACGCAGAACGAAGGCCCCGAGGACGGTTTGCGCGAGAAGATGATCGCGATCAACCGCGTCACCAAGGTGGTGAAGGGTGGTCGTATCCTCGGTTTCGCAGCACTCACCGTCGTTGGTGATGGCGATGGCCGCGTCGGCATGGGCAAGGGCAAGTCGAAGGAAGTGCCCGCTGCAGTGCAGAAGGCCATGGAAGAAGCGCGTCGCAACCTGCTGAAGGTTTCGATCAAGAACGGCACGCTGCACCACCAGGTGCAAGGCCACCATGGCGCTTCGACGGTCGTGATGTACCCGGCTCCCAAGGGTACCGGCATCATCGCCGGCGGCCCGATGCGCGCCGTGTTCGAAGTGATGGGTATCACCGACATCGTGGCCAAGAGCCATGGTTCGTCGAACCCCTACAACATGGTTCGCGCCACGCTCGACGGGTTGAAGAACTCGACGACCGCGGGTCAAGTGGCTGCCAAGCGCGGCCTCACCGTCGAAGAAATCTTCGCTTAAGCGCAAGCCGAAAGAAGCATTCAAATGACGCAACAACAAACCCTCAAGGTCCAATTGGTCAAGAGCCCGATCGGTACCAAGGAATCGCATCGCGCGACCGTGCGCGGCCTCGGCCTGCGCAAGCTCAACAGCGTGAGCGAGCTGCAAGACACGCCCGCTGTGCGCGGCATGATCAACAAGATCAGTTATCTGGTCAAAGTTCTGTAAGAGAGACTGATATGGAACTCAATGGCATCAAGCCGGCAGCCGGCGCCAAGCACGCCAAGCGTCGCGTTGGCCGTGGTATCGGCTCTGGCATCGGCAAGACCGCGGGTCGCGGCCACAAGGGCCAGAAGTCGCGTGCTGGCGGCTTCCACAAGGTGGGCTTCGAAGGCGGTCAAATGCCTCTGCAGCGTCGCCTGCCGAAGCGCGGCTTCAAGTCGCACCTGCTGAAGTTCAACGCCGAAGTCACGCTGACTGCTCTCGAGCAGCTCGGCCTGGCCGAAGTGGATGTCCTGGCGCTGAAGCAAGCCGGCCTCGTGGGCCAGCTGGCCAAGGTCGTCAAGGTCGTCAAGACCGGCGAACTGACCAAGGCCGTCAAGCTGACGGGCGTGGGCGCTACCGCTGGTGCCAAGGCTGCGATCGAAGCAGCCGGCGGCAGCATCGCCTGATCACCATCGGACTGAAAGAAGTTCTTCGTGGCAACTAACGCGGCAACGATCGCAAAAACAGGCAAGTTCGGCGACCTCCGTCGTCGGCTCGTCTTTTTGCTGCTCGCGCTCGTGGTCTACCGGATTGGCGCGCACATTCCTGTGCCGGGTATCAACCCGGACCAGCTGGCAGCGTTGTTCCAGGGCCAGCAGGGCGGCATTCTGAGCCTGTTCAACATGTTCTCGGGCGGGGCGCTGTCGCGCTTTACCGTGTTCGCGTTGGGGATCATGCCGTACATCTCGGCGTCGATCATCATGCAGCTGATGACCTACGTGCTTCCGACCTTCGAGCAATTGAAGAAGGAAGGCGAGGCCGGCCGCCGCAAGATCACGCAGTACACGCGCTACGGCGCGCTCGGTCTGGCACTGTTCCAATCGTTCAGCATCGCGGTGGCTCTCGAGTCGTCTGCCGGTCTGGTCATCGCCCCCGGTTTCGGCTTCCGCCTGACCGCCATGGTGAGCCTGACGGCAGGTTCGATGTTCCTGATGTGGCTCGGCGAGCAGATCACCGAACGCGGCCTGGGCAACGGCATCTCGATCCTGATCTTTGCAGGTATCGCGGCCGGCCTGCCGAACGCGATCGGCGGCCTCGCTTCGCTGGTGACGACCGGTGCAATGAATCCGATCATTGCGCTGTTCATCATCGCCGTCGTGGTGCTGGTCACCTACTTCGTGGTGTTCGTCGAACGCGGCCAGCGCAAGATCCTCGTGAACTATGCGCGGCGCCAGGTCGGCAACAAGGTCTATGGCGGCCAGTCGTCGCACCTGCCCCTGAAGCTGAACATGGCCGGCGTGATCCCGCCGATCTTCGCCTCGTCGATCATCCTGCTGCCCGCAACGGTGGTTGGCTGGTTCAGTACCGGTGAAGGCGGTTTCCGCTGGATCAAGGACGTTGCGGGCGCATTGCGTCCGGGCGAACCGATCTACGTGCTGCTGTATGCCGCTGCGATCGTTTTCTTCTGCTTCTTCTACACGGCACTCGTGTTCAACAGCAAGGAAACGGCCGACAACCTGAAGAAGAGTGGTGCATTCATTCCTGGCATTCGCCCGGGTGACCAGACCGCTCGCTATATCGACAAGATTCTGGTTCGCTTGACGCTGGCCGGCGCGGTGTACATCACCTTCGTCTGCCTGCTGCCCGAGTTCCTGATCCTGAAGTACAACGTGCCGTTCTACTTCGGTGGTACCTCCCTGCTGATCATCGTGGTCGTCACGATGGACTTCATGGCCCAGGTGCAAAACTACATGATGTCCCAGCAGTACGAATCGCTGCTGAAGAAGGCGAACTTCAAGACATCGTAGGGCTGTGTTTCAGTATTGAGTCCGGGCGGTAGACCGCCACGTTAAACAGTTTTAGGAGAATGAAATGAGAGTTTCGGCTTCGGTCAAAACCATCTGCCGTAATTGCAAGGTCATCCGCCGTAAAGGTGTGGTGCGTGTGATTTGCACCGACCCGCGCCACAAGCAGCGCCAGGGTTGATTGAAGAGTATTAGAGGACGCACATGGCACGTATTGCTGGCATCAACATCCCGCCGCACAAGCACGCTGAAATCGGCCTGACCGCCATCTTCGGCATCGGTCGCACCCGCGCCCGTCAAATCTGCGAAGCGAGCGGCATCGAGTATTCGAAGAAGATCAAGGATCTGACCGACGCCGATCTCGAAAAGATCCGCGACCAGATCGCTCTGTTCACCATCGAAGGCGATCTGCGTCGCGAGACGACGATGAACATCAAGCGTTTGATGGACATCGGCTGCTATCGCGGCTTCCGTCACCGTCGCGGCCTGCCGATGCGCGGCCAGCGCACGCGCACCAACGCCCGCACCCGCAAGGGTCCGCGCAAGGCTGCGCAGTCCCTGAAGAAATAAGGATAGACCAGCATGGCTAAAGCACCTGCAAACAACGCCGCACAGCGCGTTCGCAAGAAGGTTCGCAAGAACGTCGCGGACGGTATCGCCCACGTGCATGCCTCGTTCAACAACACCATCATCACGATCACCGATCGCCAGGGCAACGCCCTGTCGTGGGCTTCGTCGGGTGGCCAGGGCTTCAAGGGCTCGCGCAAGTCGACCCCGTTCGCTGCGCAGGTCGCTTCCGAAGTTGCCGGCCGTGCTGCTGTCGAACAAGGTATCAAGAACCTCGACGTAGAGATCAAGGGCCCCGGTCCTGGTCGCGAATCGTCGGTGCGCGCACTGGCTGCGCTCGGCATCCGGATCAATTCCATTGCCGACGTGACGCCCGTTCCGCACAACGGCTGCCGTCCCCAGAAGCGTCGTCGCATCTGATCGTCAGTCCGCAAGGCGCAGCCGGCTTTTTCAAGCGGCTGCGCATTTGTTTTTTATCTAAGCCCACCGCCATCCGCGCTTCGCAGATGGCTCCCGCAGGCAACTGCGGCAGATGACACAAAGGAAAAATCGTGGCACGTTACCTCGGCCCCAAGGCCAAACTTTCCCGCCGTGAAGGCACCGACCTGTTCCTGAAGAGCGCCCGCCGCTCCATCCAGGACAAGGCCAAGTTCGACTCCAAGCCCGGCCAGCACGGTCGCACCTCGGGTCAGCGCACCTCCGACTACGGTCTGCAGCTGCGTGAAAAGCAGAAGGTCAAGCGCATGTACGGCGTGCTCGAAAAGCAATTCCGCCGCTACTTCGAAGAAGCCGACCGCCGCCGTGGCAACACCGGCGCCAACCTGCTGTTCATCCTCGAATCGCGCCTGGACAACGTTGTCTACCGCATGGGCTTCGGCTCGACCCGCGCCGAAGCGCGCCAGCTCGTGTCGCACAAGGCGATCACGGTGAACGGTCAGTCGGTCAACATCCCGTCGTACCTGGTCAAGACCGGTGACGTGATCGCCGTGCGCGACAAGTCGAAGAAGCAGAACCGCATTGTCGAAGCGCTGCAACTCGCCCAGCAAGTCGGTATTCCGGCCTGGGTCGACGTGAATGCCGACAAGGCCGAAGGCACGTTCAAGAAGGTGCCCGATCGCGACGAATTCGCAGCCGACATCAACGAATCGCTGATCGTCGAACTGTATTCGCGTTGATTTTTTCTACCCGCCTCGGCGCGTTCGCGCCGGCGGGAGATTGATATTGTTGTTCACGTTCCTGCTCCGCGCTTCGTCGCGGATCAGGTGCTTCACCAGCCTTACCGGTGTAACGAGCCGGGGGTATTGAGAGGAAGTCTGCATGCAAACCACCCTGCTGAAACCCAAGACCATCCAGGTCGAGCAACTTGCCGCCAACAAGGCCAAGGTCACGCTCGAGCCTTTCGAGCGCGGCTACGGCCACACGCTCGGCAACGCGCTGCGTCGCGTTCTGCTGTCGTCCATGGTCGGTTACTCGGCCACCGAAGTCACGATCGCTGGCGTTCTGCATGAGTACTCGTCGATCGACGGCGTGCAGGAAGATGTCGTCAACATCCTGCTGAATCTCAAGGGCGTGGTGTTCAAGCTCCACAACCGCGACGAAGTCACGCTGAGCCTGCGCAAGGACGGTGAAGGCCCGGTGCTCGCATCGGACATCCAGACCCCGCACGACGTCGAGATCATCAACCCCGACCACGTGATCGCGCACCTGTCGCAAGGCGGCAAGCTCGACATGCAGATCAAGGTCGAAAAGGGTCGCGGCTACGTGCCCGGCACGATGCGCCGCTACGCGGACGAGCCGACCAAGTCGATCGGCCGCATCGTTCTCGACGCATCGTTCTCGCCCGTCAAGCGCGTGAGCTACACGGTCGAAAGCGCCCGTGTCGAACAGCGTACCGACCTGGACAAGCTGCTCGTCGAAATCGAAACCAACGGTGCGATCACCGCGGAAGACGCAGTTCGCGCTTCGGCTAAAATTCTGGTCGAGCAGCTCGCAGTGTTCGCGCAGCTCGAAGGCGGCGAACTCGCTGCATTCGACGCACCGGCACCGCGAAGCGCACAGCAGTTCGACCCGATCCTGCTGCGCCCTGTCGACGAGCTCGAACTCACCGTGCGTTCGGCGAACTGCCTGAAGGCCGAGAACATCTACTACATCGGTGATCTGATCCAGCGCACCGAAAACGAGCTGCTCAAGACCCCGAACCTGGGTCGCAAGTCGCTCAACGAAATCAAGGAAGTGCTTGCCTCCCGCGGCCTGACCTTGGGCATGAAGCTCGAAAGCTGGCCCCCGGCCGGTCTCGACAAGCGTTGATTTGAATTTTTGAATTTGGCTCCCCAAAGAGCCAGTGCACCGGGCAGTACCTGACACGGCTGCCTGTTTTTATAAAGTAAAGGAAAGCACCATGCGTCACGGACACGGACTTCGCAAACTCAACCGCACCAGCTCGCACCGCCTCGCGATGCTGCAGAACATGATGAACTCGCTCATCGAGCATGAAGTCATCAAGACCACGGTCCCCAAGGCCAAGGAACTGCGCCGCGTCATCGAACCGATGATCACGCTCGCCAAGAAGCCCACGCTGGCCAACAAGCGCCTGGCTTTCGACCGCCTGCGCGACCGCGACAGCGTGGTGAAGCTCTTCGGTGAACTCGGCCCGCGTTTCGCAGCCCGTCCGGGCGGCTACACGCGCATTCTGAAGATGGGTTTCCGCGTGGGCGACAACGCGCCGATGGCGCTGGTCGAACTCGTGGACCGTCCTGAAATTAAAGAAGACGCAGCTGAGCAAAACGCTGCTGAATAAGCTATAATTTATTCTTGCCGCGCGATGGAGCAGCCTGGTAGCTCGTTGGGCTCATAACCCAAAGGTCGCAAGTTCAAATCTTGCTCGCGCAACCAATTTAAAAGGCCCTTTGAATTTCAAAGGGCCTTTTTTCTTGGCTGGCAAATGAATTGAAAAAGCCCTCGCAAAGAGGGCTTTTCTGTTTCTGGAATTTGCCTTACGCGGCGTCAGTCCGGAATGACCGCCGTTACCTCGATCTCGACCTTCGCGCGGTGCTCCACCAGCGCCGCGACCTGCACGCAAGTCATTGCCGGGAAGTTGCGCCCCATCGCATCACGATAGACCGGGCCCAGCTCCGAGAGCCGGCGGCTGTACTCGTCGCGGTCCGTCACATACCAGGTCATGCGAACCATGTGCTCGGGGCCCGCGCCGCCGGCGCGGAGCACTTCGGCGATGTTGCGCAGCGCCTGGCCGCATTGGTCGATGAAGTCGTCCGACTCGAACTGTTGCTGCGCGTTCCAGCCGATCTGGCCGCCGACGAACAGCATCGTTCCGCGTGCGGCGACGCCGTTCGCATAGCCCTTGGGAGGCAACCAGCCTTCGGGCTGCAGGAGTTTGTTGATCATGATGTTGTGTTGGGTTGTCTCAGTTTGAATCGCTGGAGCTTGCCAGTCTCGGTGCGCGGAAGCGCCGTGACGAACTCGATCTCCCGGGGGTATTTGAAGGGCGCGATCGTCGCCTTCACATGGTCCTGCAGCGTCTTCACCAGGGCTGCATCGCCTTCATGGCCGGGCTTGAGCACGCAGAAGGCCTTGACGATCATGCCTCGGTCCGCGTCCGGCTTGCCGATCACGCCGCACTCCGCCACGGCGGGGTGCTTCAGCAGCGCATCTTCCACCTCCGGGCCGCCGACGTTGTAGCCGGCCGTGATGATCATGTCGTCGGCGCGCGCCTGGTAGAAGAAGTAGCCGTCGTCGTCCTGCACGAACGAATCGCCCGGGTAGTTCCAGCCGTTCTTCACGTAGTCGGCCTGGCGCGGATCGTCGAGGTAGCGGCAGCCCACGGGCCCCTGCAGCGCCAGCTTGCCGACGGTGCCGTGCGGCACCTCGTTGCCGGCGTCGTCCACCACCTTCGCAGTGAAGCCCGGCACCGCCTTGCCGACTGCGCCGCGGCGCACCTCGTTGCCTGCAGCCGAGATGTAGATGTGGAACACCTCGGTGCCGCCGATGCCGTCGAGCATCTCGATGCCCGTGGCCTCTTTCCATAGCTGACGCGTGGCGTCGGGCAGCGCCTCGCCGGCGCTCACGCTGATGCGAAGGCTCGGCATGCCGTGCTGCTTCACGAACGGCGCCATCTGGCGATAGAACGTGGGCGCGGTGTAGCTGATGGTCGCGCCAACCTCGTTGATCAGCTTCACGAGCCCTTCGGGCGAGAACGGAGCATCGGGAAAGTACACCGAGGCACCGGCCCACATCGGAAACACCAGCAGCCCGCCAAGCCCGAAGGTGAAGGCCAGCGGCGGCGAGCCCACCACGATGTCGTCGCTGCGCGCCTTGAGCACGTGGCGCGGCCATGTCTGGCACATCGCGAGCACGTCGCGATGCGTGGTCACGGGCGCCTTCGGCTTGCCCGTGGTGCCCGACGTGAACGCGAGCAGCGCGATGTCGTCCGATGCCGTGGGGCATGCGGTGAACACGCCGCTCTTCTTCGCGGCGCGCGACGAGAGCGAGTCCGGTGCATCGGGCTGGTTGAATGCGATCACGGTGGCGAGCACCGGATGCTCCCGCTGCGCGATCGCGAGTTCGTCGAGCAAACGGCCATCGCACAGGGCGGCGACGGGCCGTGCCTTCTCGATGATCTCGCCCAGTTCCTTTGCGCGCAGCAGCGGCATCGTGGCGACAGCGATCAATCCCGCCTTCACCACTGCGAGCCAAGCCAGCGCCATCGCCACCGAGTTGCCGCCGCGCAGCAGCACACGGTTGCCCGGCACCAGCCCGAGGTCTTCCGTCAGTACCTGCGCAATGCGGTTGACCTCGACGGCCGCTTGCGAATAGGTGAGCGTGCCTTGAGGCGAACGCAGCATCGGGTTGTCGCCGAAGCCCCTGGCAGTTGCCTTGTCGAGCAGTTCCTCGACCAGGTTCAACTGGTCGGGCAGTTGCAACTCGGGCAGGTCGTAGCGAAAGACGGGCAGCTGCGCGGCTGGCGGCAGGCGGTCGTGAACGAAGCGGTCGACTTGGGCAGACACGGTATTTATCCCCGCAGAACGGATTTGCCAATGATCAGTTGTTGAACCTCCGTCGCGCCTTCGTAGATGCGCAGCGAGCGGATGTCGCGGTAGAGGCTCTCAATCTTCGTGCCAACCTTCACGCCGAGGCCGCCATGCATCTGCAGCGCCATGTCGATCACGCGGCTCGCGTTTTCCGTGGCGCACATCTTCGCCATCGCGGCGGCGGCCGAAACGTCGCCGACAGCGGGAGTGCCGCGCCGTTCGGCGTCGTCGCGCATCCATGCCGCGCGATAGGTGAGCAATGCGGCGCCGTCGATCAGCGCGGCCATCTCGCCGAGCTTGGCTTGCGTGAGCTGGAAATCCGCGAGTGTCTGGCCGAACATGCGGCGGTTCTTCGAATGCGCGATGGCTTCGGCCAGTGCGCGTCGCCCCATGCCGAGCGCGGCCGCGGCCACCGATGCACGGAAGATGTCGAGCGTGCGCATCGCGAGCTTGAAGCCGCCGTTGAGCTCGCCGAGCTGGGCGGTGCGCGGCACCACGCAGTTCTCGAAGCGCAAGGTGGCGAGCGGATGCGGCGCCATCACGTCGATGTGCGCGGAGGTGTCGAGGCCCGGCGTCGTCGCATCGACGATGAACGCGGTGATGCCGCGCGTGCCGCCTGCAGGATCGGTCTTCGCGAACACGCAGTAGAAGTCGGCGATGCCGCCGTTGCTGATCCAGGTCTTCTCGCCGTTGAGCTTCCAGCCATCGGCGGTGGGCTCGGCGCGCATCGCCATCGCGCCCACGTCGGAGCCTGCTTCGGGTTCGCTGAGCGCGAAGGCCGCGATCTTGCTGCCCTTGGCCACGGCCGTCAGGTAATCGGCGTGCTGCTCGGGCGTGCCAGCGAGCGTGATGGCGCCGCTGCCCAGGCCCTGCATCGCGAATGCGAAGTCGGCGAGCGGCGAATGGAATGCGAGCGTCTCGCGCAGCAGCACGAGGGCGCGCGAGTCGAGCCGCTCGAGCGCGCCGCCCGATGTGCCCGGCACGCAGTAGCGCAGCCAGCCGCCGTCGCCGAGGCGGCGGACCCAGTCACGGCAGGCGGCGCGGTCGTCGTGCTCGTCGACCTCCTGCGCAGCAGCCCAGGGCAAGAGGCCTTCGGCCAGCGCGCGATGCGCGTCGTCGAAGAACGGCAGCGCCAGGTGCACTGTCGACGGTGGGGCAGGTGCCTTGGTCATCATGGCTTCAGTCTCCGCCGAACACCGGCTTGCGCTTGGCCGCGAAGGCTTCGTACGCGCGCTTGAAGTCTTCGGTCTGCATGCAGATGGCCTGTGCCTGCGCTTCGGCCTCGATGGCCTGGTCGATGGTCATGGACCATTCCTGCGCGAGCATGGTCTTGGTCATGCCGTGCGCGAAGGTGGGGCCTTCGGCCAGCTCGCGCGCCACCTTGGTGGCGGCCTCGAGCAACGCATCGCTTTCGTGCAGCGCGTTGAAGAAGCCCCAGGCGTGGCCTTCCTGCGCGGTCATGGCGCGGCCGGTGAACAGGAGTTCCGAAGCACGGCCCTGGCCGATCACGCGCGGCAGCAGCGCGCAGGCGCCCATGTCCGCGCCAGCGAGGCCCACGCGGGTGAAGAGGAATGCGGTGCGCGTGGCGGGCGAGCCGTAGCGCAGGTCGCAGGCCAGCGCGATCATCGCGCCCGCACCGGCGCACACGCCGTCGATCGCACCGACGATGGGCTGCGGGCACGAACGGATGGCCTTCACCAGGTCGCCCGTCATGCGCGTGAACTCCAGCAGCTCGGGCATGCGCATGCCGGTCAGCGGGCCGATGATCTCGTGCACGTCGCCGCCCGAGCAGAAATTGCCGCCCGCGCCGGTGACCACGATCACCTTCACGTCGGTCGCGTAGGCCAGCGCGCGGAACAGGTCGCGCAGCTCGGCATACGAGTCGAAGGTGAGCGGGTTCTTGCGCTCGGGCCGGTTCAGGGTGATGGTGCCGACGCCCGCCTCGTAGCTCCATGCGAAGTGCTCGGCCTTGTAGGCAGCCTTCGCTTCGAATTGCGCGCGCATGGGGTTGCCTGCGCCAATGTAGTGCTTCATTCCGTCTCCGCCATCGATTGGTTGTGTGAGTGTTGCTTGACCTTGCCGAGCAGCTTGTGCAGCTGCGCGATCTCTTTTCCGCTGAGGCCCGCGAAGGCCTCGACGATCCAGTCTTCGTGCTGCTGCGCCATCTCGTTGAAGAGCTTGCGGCCGCGCGCGGTGAGGCGCACGCGCCAGGCGCGGCGGTCGCCCTCGACATTGATGCGCTCCACCAGCCCTTCGGTCACGAGCTGGTCGGTGATGCCGGTGACGTTGCCGCCCGTCACCATCATGCGGCGCGAGAGCTCGTTCATCTTCAGGCCGTCGGGCGAGCGCTCGAGTTGAGACATCAGGTCGAAGCGCGGCAGCGTGGTCGCGAACTGCGAGCGCAGTTCGTTGCGCACCTGCTTCTCGATCAGCTGGGTGCAGGTGAGAAGCCGCAGCCAGAGCCGCAGGGCTTCGGGGTGTTCGCTGTGCGCGCGCGCTTCGAGGTCCATGTCAGTGCGTCTCCTCGGGGTTCGCCGCGGCTGCCGCAGCCATCTGCTGCTGCTTGGCGATCTCGCGGTACATCTGGTCGCGGCCGCTCAGGTATTGCTTCGGCCAGTCGACTTCGCGGCTCTGCAGCTTGGCGGCTTCGTGCAGCGTCCAGGCCGGGTCGGCGAGATGCGGGCGCGCGACGGCGCACAGGTCGGCGCGGCCGGCCGCGATGATGCTGTTGGCCTGGTCCGCGTCGGTGATGGCGCCCACGGCAATGGTCGCGATGCCCACTTCGTTGCGGATGCGGTCGGAGAAGGGCGTCTGGTACATGCGGCCGTACACCGGCTTGGCGGCGCGCGTCGTCTGCCCGGACGAAACGTCGATGAAGTCCGCACCCGCTTCCTTGAAGAGGCGCGCGACCACCACCGCGTCGGCGTCGGTGTTGCCGCCTGGCGCCCAGTCGTGCGCGGAGATGCGCACGCTCATGGGCTTGTCCGCGGGCCACACGGCGCGCATGGCGCGGAACACCTTGAGCGGATAGCGGCAGCGCGCTTCGATGTCGCCGCCGTACTCGTCGGTGCGCAGGTTGGTGAGCGGGCTGATGAAGGCCGACAGCAGGTAGCCGTGCGCGCAGTGCAGCTCCAGCCAGTCGAAGCCGGCTTCCAGCGTGCGGCGCGTCGAGGCGACGAACTGGTCGCGCAGCGTGTCCATCTCGGCGCGCGTGATGGCGGCGGGCAGCTGGTTCTGTTCGCCGTACGGCACGGCGCTGGCGCCCAGCAGCGGCCAGTTGCCGCTTTCGAGCGGCTCGTCGGTGCCTTCCCAGCCCACGCGCGTGGAGCCCTTGGGGCCGCTGTGGCCGAGCTGCATCGCGATCTTCGCGCTCGACTGCGTGTGCACGAAATCGACGATGCGCTTGAAGGCGGCCTGCTGCGTGTCGTTGTAGAGGCCGGTGCAGGCCGGGGTGATGCGGCCTTCGGGCGTCGGGCTCGTCATTTCGACGAACACCATCGCGGCGCCGCCGAGCGCGCGCGCGCCCAGGTGCACCAGCAGGAAGTCCTGAGGCACGCCGTCGACCGCGCTGTAGGTGGCCATGGGCGACACGAGGATGCGGTTCTTCAGCGTGAGACCGCGCACCTTGTAGGGCATGAGCATCGGCGGCACGGCCTTGCCGCCCGCGAGCCACTGCTCGTAGCCGCCGAGCCATTGCGTGTCGCGCACGCGCAGGTTCTCGTGGCTGATGCGCTGCGAACGCGTGAGCAGCGAGTAGGCGAACTGCTCGATCTCCATGCCGGTGTAGCGCGGCACGTTCTCGAACCACTCGGTCGAGTTGCGCGCGGCGTTCTGGATCTTCAGCACCTCGACGCTGCGGCGTGCCTCGTAGCCTTCGAGCACATGGTCGACGGTGCCGCCCTGTGCGAATTCGTTGGCCAGGTCGATGGCGTCTTCCAGCGCGAGCTTGGTGCCCGAGCCGATCGAGAAGTGCGCGGTGTGCGCGGCGTCGCCCATCAGCACGACGGGAACCGAGCGGCCGTCGACCTCGATGCGGTTCGTCCAGCGTTCGCACACCACGCGCGGAAAGCGGATCCAGTTCGCCGAGCCGCGCAGGTGCGTGGCATTGCTGATCAGCGAGTGGCCGCCCAGGTACTTGGCGAACAGCTTCTCGCAGAAGGCGATGGCCTCCGGCTGCTCCATCTGGTCGAGGCCGTGGGCCTTCCATACGGCCTCGGGCGTCTCGACGATGAAGGTCGAGGTCTTGTCGTCGAACTGGTAGGCATGCGCCTGGAACCAGCCGTGTTCGGTCTGTTCGAAGGCGAAGGTGAAGGCGTCGAAAGTCTGGTGCGTGCCCAGCCACACGAAGCGGCAGTTGCGCAGATCGATGTCGGGCTTGAACACGTCGGCATAGCGCTGGCGGATGCGGCTGTTGAGGCCGTCGCTGGCTATGACGAGATCGGCCTTGTACTTCGCGGCGATGGCCTGGTCGTCGGTGGCGTCGGTCTCGAACACCAGGTCGACGCCCAGCGCCAGGCAGCGTTCCTGCAGGATGTTGAGCAGCCGCTTGCGGCCGATGCCGCAGAAGCCGTGGCCGCCCGAGCGCACCTGGCGGCCCTTGAAGAACACCTGGATGTCGTCCCAGTGATGGAACTCGTTGCCGATGAGCGCCGCGGTTTCGGCGTCGGCCGCGCGCAGGTTGCCCAGCGTCTGGTCGCTCAGCACCACGCCCCAGCCGAAGGTGTCGAAGGGGCGGTTGCGTTCCACCACCGTGATCTGCAGCGCCGGGTTGCGCGCCTTCATCAGCAGGGCGAAGTACAGCCCGGCCGGACCGCCGCCGATGCACAGGATGCGTTGGAGATCCGCGGCTGGAGCGGGGCGGACGGATTGAACCGGGTTGAGGCTGTTCATGTTTCAATAGTTTAGACATAAACAATCTGCTGTCAATGCGGGTTGGCAACCAACGGCAGGGCGCACCGTTTCGAGGCTTCCGCCGACACGGGCAGCCATGCAAAAACTTGGAAAAATCAATACCATCGGCCCATGCAACACTTGATACCCAAGATCGAGTCGCAGCTGGCTTCGCTGCCTGTTCCAATCGCGCTGGAGTTGCCCGATGGCCGCCGCGTCGCCCAGGCGGGGGCCCGCGTCACGCTCGCTTTCAAGGAGTGGGCGGTGCTTGCCAAGCTGGCGGCCCGGCAGGTGGGGGCCATCGGCGAGGCATACGTCGAGGGCAAGGTGCAGATCGAAGGCGCCATGCGCGACCTGATCGACGCCACGGTGGGCATGCTGCCGGGCAACCCGGCCGAGACCGACACCGGCTGGTGGAGCCGCCTGCAGCACATGGCCAAGTCGCACGGCTCGCACTCGCTGCGCAAGGACGCGGCCCAGATCGAGTTCCACTACGACGTTTCCGACGACTTCTATGCGCTGTGGCTCGACCCGCGCCGGGTCTATTCGTGCGCGTACTACCGCACCCCCGACCTCACGCTGGCGCAGGCCCAGGAAGCCAAGCTCGACCACATCTGCCGCAAGCTCATGCTGCAGCCGGGCGAGCGCTACCTCGACATCGGCTCCGGCTGGGGCGCGCTGCTGCTGTGGGCCGCCGAGCACTACGGCGTGGATGCCACCGGCATCACGCTGTCGAAGAACCAGCATGCGCACGTGCAGCGGCTGATCGAGGAAAAGGGCCTGCAGGGCCGGGTGCGCGTCGAGCTGCGCGACTACCGCGAGCTGTCGGCCGAGCAGCCCTTCGACAAGATCTCGTCGGTCGGCATGTTCGAGCACGTGGGCGCGGCCAACATGCCGACCTACTTCCGGAAGATTCATTCGCTGCTCAAGCCGGGCGGCCTGGTCATGAACCACGGCATCACCTCGGGGGAGCTCAACTACCGCCAGCTCGGCGCTGGCATGGGCGACTTCATCGAGAAATACATCTTCCCCGGCGGCGAGCTGCTGCACGTGACGCACGTGCTGCGCGAGACGGCCGCGGCCGGCCTGGAGATGGTCGACACCGAAAGCCTGCGCCCGCATTACGCGCGCACGCTGTGGGCCTGGTCGGACGCGCTCGAAGCGCAGCTCGACACCGCGCGCGAGGTGCTCAGGCGCAGCGGCGGCCGCCAGGGCGAGAACGCCGAACGCGTGCTGCGGGCCTACCGCCTGTACCTGGCGGGCTCGGCCATGAGCTTCGAGCAGGGCTGGATTTCGCTGCACCAGATGCTGTCGACCAAGCCCGACGGCAATGTCGCGCATGGCGTCTTGCGCGGTGCGCAATCGGTGTACCCTTTTGCCCGTGATTACATCTACAAATAAGTGAGAACACCATGCTCTATCGATTCCAGTCCCGGGCTTCCGCCGATTTCGTGATGCTCGAAGTGCACGCGCGCCAGTTGCTCGACATCGTCGGCAAGCCGGCCGCGCCGCAAGGCATCATCACCGTCGAGCAGATCCCAGGCGCCATTTCCGCGCTGGAGGCCGCACTGGCCCGCGAAGGCGGCAATGCCCACAACCACGACGACTACGCAGTCGAGGGCCATGCCAACGAGGCCGAGAAGCAGCATGTGGGACTGCACCAGCGTGCAGCCCCCCTGCTTCACATGCTCAAGGATTCGCTGGCCGACAAGAAGGACGTGACCTGGAAGACCTGATCCCAGCCCAGCCGCGCGCCCGGTCTTCGTCGTGAAACGCCGCACAACCGGCTTCGCCGGGCCGCAGGCGTCGCCCCCTGCAAGGGGGAGGCGCAGCGACACGAAGTGCGCGCAGCCTGGGGGTTAGTCCACCTTGGCGCCGGAGTCCTTCACCACCTTCGCCCACTTCACGTGTTCGCTCGCAATGAGCTTCGTGAAGTCGGCCGGTGAATTTCCGCTCGGCAGCGCGCCCTGCGCGAGCATCTTCTCCTTGATGGCCGGCGTGCCCAGCGACTTGGCCACTTCCTGCTGAATGCGGTTCACGATCTCGGGCGGGGTGCCGGCCGGCGCCAGCAGCCCGAACCACGAGCTCGCCTCGTAGCCCTTGAGCGTCGGGCCCCCCACCTCGGCCACCGTCGGAACGTCCGGCAGCGCCGGCGAACGCTGGGCGCTCGTCACGGCCAGCGCGGTGAGCTTGCCGGCCTTGATCTGCGCCATCGACGAAGGCAGGTTGTCGAACATCACGTCGGCGTTGCCGCCCACCATGTCCAGCAGCGCCGGGCCCGAGCCCTTGTACGGGATGTGCGCCATGAAGGTGCCCGTCATGCTCTTGAACAGCTCGCCCGCCAGGTGGATCGACGTGCCGCTGCCGCTGGACGCCATGTTCAGCTTGCCGGGGTTGGCCTTGGCGTACTTGATGAAGTCCTGCACGTTGTGGATGTTCAGCGCCTTGGCCTTGTCGGCGTTCATTTCCATCACGTTGGGCACGGCGGCCACCAGCGTGATGGGCGCGAAGTCCTTGATCGGGTCGAAGGCCAGCTTGGGATAGAGCGCGCGGTTGATGCCGTGCGTGCCCACGGTGCCCATCAGCAGCGTGTAGCCGTCGTTGGGCGCGCGCGCCACGATCTCGGCGCCCAGGTTGCCGCCCGCGCCGGCGCGGTTGTCGACGATGAACTGCTGGCCCAGGGCCCTGGAGAGCTCCGGCGCGATCGCGCGCGCCAGGATGTCGGTGGTGCCGCCCGCCGCGAACGGCACGACGATGCGCACCGGCTTGGTAGGCCAGTTGCTCTGGGCCCAGGACGGTGCGGCCATGAGGGCGAGTGCGGTGGCGACCGAGGCCGCGAGCGCGGTCCGGCGATTGGAAGGCGAGGAAAGGAAAGAGAAAGAAGTCATGCGCGCGTTTGTACATGGGGGCGCTGCCTGCGTCGCGGGTGAAAACCCCGTGGGCGCAACGGTCAGGCCACCTGCATGCGCTGGGCGAAGCGTTCGCTGCGAAAACGCTCGAGCACGAAGTCGACGAACACCCGCGTCTTCGGCGGCAGCAGCTTCTTGCTCGGGTAGTAGAGCCACACCGCGCCCGTGTCCTGGTACCACTCGGGCAGCAGCCGCACCAGCTCGCCGCCGCGCAGGCTGCGCTCGACGAAGGGCATCGGCAGCATCGCCACGCCCAGCCCCATGAGCGCGGCCTGCGCCAGGGCTTCGGGGTCGTTGAAGACGGCGCGCGGGCGGGGCAGCTCGACCGTGATCTCGGCCTCGCGGGCGTTGGCGCGCACGCGCTGCAGCGTCCAGCCGCGCACGCGGCCCGTGGGCGACGAGCGGCGCAGCAAGGCGTCGAGCGCCGCCAGGTCCGACGGCTGCCGGGGCATGTTGCGTCCTTCCATGTAGCGCGGCGACGCCACCGCCACTTGGTGGACGCGCGCCAGTTCGCGCGCCACCAGCCCCGCCGACAGTTCGATGCCGCCGCCGATGGCCGCGTCGAAGCCCTCGCCGACCAGGTCGACCTGCTGGTTGTCGAAATGCCAGTCCGGCACGATGGCCGGGTAGCGCGCGATGAAGTCGCCCAGCATCGGCAGCACATGCGCGCGCCCGAAAGCCTGGCCCATGCTCACCTTGAGCGTGCCGGCGGGCTGGCCGTCGTCGGTGTCGATGCCGGCCACGGCCTCGCGCAGCGTGGCGAGCGCGCCGCCGATCTGCGCGAGGAAGCGCTCGCCGCCCTCGGTCAGCGTGAGGCTGCGCGTACTGCGCTGGAACAGCCGCAGGCCCAGCCGCGCCTCGAGCCGCGCCACGTTCTTGCTGACCGCCGCCGGCGTGAGGCCCAGGCGCCGGGCCGCGGCCGAGAAGCTGCCGCCCTCCGCGCTCTGCACGAAGGATTCGAGGTGATTGAGCGGTTCCATGCGCGCATTTTCATGCCGATTTTCAACTTTCAGTTGAATTTGATTGACGCGATTGCCGGCTACCGGCAATGCAATGAAAGGCAGAGACTGGAGGCCTTCTTCCTCCAACAGATCGGAAAAAATCATGGCTTCCAGCAACGTCTCTTCTGCTTCTTCTTCTTCCCCCGTCCTGGCCGGCAAGGTCGCCTTCGTCACCGGCGGTTCGCGCGGCATCGGTGCCGCCATCGTTCGCCGGCTGGCGCGCGACGGTGCCGCCGTGGCCTTCAGCTATGCCAGTTCCGGCGCGCCGGCCGACGAACTGGTGCGCACCATCGAGGCCGAGGGCGGCCGCGCCCTCGCGCTGAAGATCGACAGTGCCGACGCCGACGCGCTCAAGGCCGGCATCGACCGGGCCGCCGGGTACTTCGGCGGACGTATCGACATCCTGGTCAACAACGCGGGCGTGCTGCACCTCGGCCCCGTCGAGCAGTTCTCGCTGGCCGATTTCGACCGCACCATCGCGGTCAACGTGCGCGCCGTGTTCGTCGCGATCCAGGCGGCGCTGGCGCACATGGGCACGGGCGGGCGCATCGTCAACATCAGCAGCACCAACGCCGAGCGCATGCCCTTTGCCGGCGGCAGCGTGTATGCGATGAGCAAGTCGGCGCTGACCGGGCTGGTGCAGGGCCTGGCGCGCGACCTGGGGCCGCGCGGCATCACGGTCAACAACGTGCAGCCCGGCCCGGTCGACACCGACATGAACCCCTCCAGCGGCCCGATGGCCGCCACCATGCACGGCTTCATGGCCATCGGCCGCCATGGCCACGCCGACGAGATCGCCGGCATGGTGGCTTACCTGGCCAGCCCCGAAGCCGCGTTCGTGACCGGCGCGGGCCTGAACATCGACGGCGGCTTTGCCGCATGACACTGGCTCGCCCCCAGGCTGCGCGCACTTCGTGTCGCTTCGCCTTCCCCCTGCCGGGGGCAACACCTGAGGCCCGGCGGAGCCGGTTCCTCGGTGTTCTGGAAGGGGGCACGGCTGGCGTGCCTTCGTCAATTGCTGCGCTGGACGGCCTTGATGAGTTTGTCCAGGGTTGCGTCCAGCTGGGCCAGTTCGGTGGCATCGACTCCGGCGAACAGTGCTGCCTCGCGCTCGCGGCCCAGGGCGGCGACCTGCTCATGCAGCGCCTTGCCGGTCGCGGTCAGGTAGAGGCGGCTGCTGCGCTGGTCGGTCGGGTCTTCATGGCGCTGCACGCGCTTGTGGCGTTTGAGTCCGGCCAGCGCGCGGCTCACCGCCATCTTGTCCAGGCCGGTCTGGTCGGCGACCTGCGTGGCGTTGAGCCCGGGCTGGGCGCCGAGCACGGCCATCGTGCGCCACTCGTTCAGCGTGAGCTGGTGCTCGCGGCCCACGCGCTCATGAAAAGGCCGCGCCGTGAGGTTGACCACCCGCACCAGCTTGAAGAAGAGCGGGTCCATCGCGCCTGCGCTGCGGCCGGACCTCAGCCGGCCAGCTTCTTCGCGGCGGCCACGATGGCCGGCACGCCCACGCGCGACTGCGCCTCCAGCACCGGCGCATAGCCGACCGGAATGCGCGGCGCGCCCAGCCGCGCGACGCGGCAGCCGGTGGCCTCCGCCGCGCTGGCCGCGATCTCGGCGCCGAAGCCCGCCGCCTGCACCGCCTCGTGCACCACCAGCAGACGGCCGGTACGCGCGCACGACGACAGCACCGTCTCGCGGTCCCACGGCCACAGGGTGCGCAGGTCGATCAGGTCGACAGCGATGCCTTCGGTGGCCAGCGCATCGCAGGCGTCCGCGCAGGCCTGCATCTGCCGGCTCCAGCTCACCAGCGTGAGCGCATCGCCCTCGCGCACACGCGCGGCCTTGCCCAGCGGCACCGCGATGCTTTCGTCGATCTCGCCGCGCACGCCCCACAGCGTCTTGTGCTCGATGTAGACCACCGGGTCCCCGCACTGCAGCGCCGCGCGCAGCAGGCCGTGGTTGTCCTGCGGCGTCGAGGGGCACACCACCACCACGCCCGGCAGGTGCGCGAACCACGCCTCCAGCGATTGCGAGTGCTGCGCCGCCGACGCATCCCAGATGCCGCCCGGCATGCGCGCCACCAGCGGCACGCGGCCCTGGCCGCCGAACATGAAGCGGTTCTTGGCGGCCTGGTTCACCAGTTCGTCCATGCCGCACAGCGCGAAGTCGACCACGCGCATCTCGACCACAGGCCGCAGCCCCGCGAGCGCCATGCCCACGCCGGCGCCCATGATCGCGGCCTCGCTGATCGGCGTGTCGATCACGCGGCCGGTGCCGAAGTGCTGCTGCAGCCCCTTGTACTGGCCGAAGATGCCGCCGCGGCCCACGTCCTCGCCGAGCACGACCACGCGCGGGTCGGCCTCCATCTCGCGCCGCAGCGCGAGCAGGGCGGCTTCGGAATAGCTCAGGTCCTGCTTCGTCAATGCCATTGGCCGGCTCCGGTGGTCTGCACGTCGGTGAAGGCGGCGCCGGCGTCGGGCCAGGGCGCGGCGTCGGCGACGGCCAGCGCGGTGTCGACCTCGTCGCGCGCGGCGTTCTCGATGGCGTCGAGCGTGGCGGCGGCGATGCCCGCCGAAAGAAGATGGCCGCGCGCCCGCGCGATCGGGTCCGTTTCCAGCGCCGCCGCCAGTTCGGCCGGGTCGCGGTAGGCCGCGAGGTCGACCGACACGTGGCCCTTCACGCGGTAGGTCAGCGCATGCAGCAGGCGCGGGCCGCCGCCGGCGCGCACCTCGCTCACCAGCCGCGCGGCGGTTTCGTGCACGGCGAACACGTCGTTGCCGTCGACCTGCGTGGCGGCGATGCCGAGCGACTCGGCACGCACCGAAGCGCCGTCGCCCGCCGTCATCGGCCCGCTCGCGGTGGTCGCGCTCCAGCGGTTGTCTTCGCAGACGAAGAGCACCGGCAGCTCGTACACCCGCGCCCAGTTCAGCGCTTCGAGAAAGGGCCCGCGGTTGATGGCGCCGTCGCCGAAGAAGCAGACCGTGATGTCGTCGCCCTTGCCGAGCAGCTTCTGCGCATGCGCCGCGCCCACGGCAATCGGCAGCCCTGCCGCCACCACGCCGTTGGCGCCCAGCATGCCGACCGAGAAGTCCGCGATGTGCATCGAGCCGCCCTTGCCGCCGTTGAAGCCGGTGGCTTTGCCGAAGAGCTCGCACATCATCCGCGCGAGGTCCGCGCCCTTGGCCAGCGTGTGGCTGTGGCCGCGATGGGTGGAAGTGAGGTAGTCGCTGGCGCGCAGGTGGGCGCACACGCCGGCCGGCACCGCCTCCTGGCCGGTGGACAGGTGCAGCGGCCCGCGCACCTTGGCGGCACCCGCGGCCTGCTGGCCATAGGCGCTCACGCCGCCCTGGCTGGCCGCTTCGGCGGCGTTCTCGAAAGCGCGGATGCGCACCATGACGCGGTACAGCGCCTGCGCATCGGATCTGCTCGGGTCCATCTTGTCTCCAACGCGCTCGAGGTGGGCGCCTTGCGAAAAATCGTATCAAACGAGATCGAACCGCTTCACCGGGCTTACCCCCGTCGCGGTGTTGAAGCCCGCCGCCCGGTTTGATATGATTCATATACATTTCGTATATAGAAACAAACCATGGGCATCGTCAAGATTTCAGACCTCATGCATGAGAACCTGCGCGTCGCGGGCAATGCGCTGAGCCGTTCCATCAACGCGCAGGCCGAGCACTGGATGCGCATCGGCATGCTGGCCGAGCTGCACCCCGAGCTCGATCACCGCGAGATCTGCCAGCTGCTCATCCGCGCCGAGCAGGCCGGCGGCTTCGACCTGGCCACCGTCTCCGGCCTCGTCGAACCGCCGCCCGCGCCCGCTGCCGCGCCCGCCGCACGCAAGCTGGCCGGGGCGCGCGCATGAGGACCGCCGCCGCACCGCTCAAGTCGCCCGACGAAATCGCGATGGCGCGCGCTGCGGGCCGGCTCGCCGCCGAGGTGCTGGCGATGATCGGGGAGCATGTGAAGCCCGGCGTCACCACCGAGGAGCTCGACCGCATCTGCCACGACCACATCGTCAATGTGCAGGGCGTGGTGCCCGCCAACGTCGGCTACCAGGGCTACACCAAGACGGTGTGCACCTCGGTCAACCACGTGGTCTGCCACGGCGTGCCTTCGGCGCAGAAGGTGCTGAAGAAGGGCGACATCATCAACATCGACGTGGCCGTCAACAAGGACGGCTGGTTCGGCGACTGCAGCCGCATGTACTTCGTCGGCGAGCCCAGCCCGCTGGCGCGCCGCCTGGTGGACACCACCTACGAGGCGATGCGCGCCGGCATCCTGCAGGTGCGTCCCGGCGCCACGCTGGGCGACGTGGGTCATGCGATCCAGAGCGTTGCGCACCGCGAGCGCTTCAGCGTCGTGCGCGAGTACTGCGGCCACGGCATCGGCCAGATCTACCACGACGATCCGCAGGTGCTGCACTACGGCCAGCCCGGCCAGGGCCTGCGGCTGGAGGCCGGCATGGTCTTCACCATCGAGCCGATGATCAACGCCGGCCGCCGCGAGACCCGCGAACTGCCCGACGGCTGGACGGTGGTCACGCGCGATCATTCGCTGTCGGCGCAGTGGGAGCACATGGTCGCGGTCACGGAAGACGGCTTCGAGGTGCTGACGCCCTGGCCCGAAGGCACGGGGCGCTATCCCGCCATTGCCTGAGAGGGCGGCGCTCCCGCGTCGTTTCCGTCCGACGCGGGCGACAGGCAATCCTGCATTGCCGTGCAGGACAACGCCGCGTCCTGCTTTTCGGGTGTCTTGCGGGCCGATGGCTGTGGCATCTTCGTTCCCCTGTCGCGCCGCCTCCTGGCGCGCATCGCTTCAAGCAGGAACAACACCATGATCAAGATCGGCATCGTCGACGACCACGCCGTCGTCCGCACAGGCCTCAAGGCGTTCTTCTCCACCTTCGTCGATTTCCGCGTGGTCGGCGAGGCCGGCTCCGGCCGCGAGGCCATCGACCTCGTTCGCACGGCCGACATCGACGTGCTCGTGATGGACCTTTCGATGCCCGGCCAGAGCGGCATCGACGCGCTCGCCATGGTGCGCGCCAAGGCGCCCGACCTGGGCGTGCTCATCCTCAGCGGCTATCCCGAGGAACACTACGCGGTGAACCTGATCCGCCAGGGCGCGTCGGGCTATCTCAACAAGGAATGCGAGCCCGAGGAAATCGCCAAGGCGATCCGCACGGTGGCGCTGGGCCGCCGCTACATCTCGCCCTCGGTGGCGGAGCTGCTGGCCGGCCAGCTGGAGCGCAAGGACAACGCGCCGCCGCACAAGCACCTGTCGGAGCGCGAGTTCCAGGTGTTCCTGAAGCTCGCCAAGGGCGAGTCGGTGGGCAGCATCGGAGAGGCGCTGTCGCTGTCGGTGAAGACCATCAGCACCTACCGCACGCGCCTCATGGAGAAGATGAACCTCTCCACCAACAGCGACCTGACCTACTACGCGATCAAGACGCAGCTGATCGACTGATCGCTTGAGCACAAAGCCTTCGCGTCCTCACGTGCAGCGCCGAGGGACGCTCAAGACCATCGTCTGGACTTTCGTCCTGACGCTGGCCGCCACGCTGCTGGTGCTCAACTTCACCAGCGGGGAGAAGAAGCTCGACGAGCAGGTCAAGCGCGAGTACGCGCTGCACGATGCGCAGTACCAGCGCGCACTGGGCGTGATGCTCGGGCCGCCCATCACCGGCGGCAACCGCTTCGAGGCCTTCCAGAACGGCGACCGGATTTTTCCGCCGATGCTCGCCGCCATCCGCGGCGCCAGGCGCAGCATCACCTTCGAGACCTACATCTACTGGTCGGGCGACATCGGGCGCGAGTTTGCCGACGCGCTCTCGGAGCGCGCCCGCGCCGGCGTGAAGGTGCACGTGCTGCTCGACTGGGTGGGCAGCGCCAAGGTCGATGGCGACTTCATCCGCGAGATGGAAAGCGCCGGCGTGCAGATCCGCAAGTTCCACAAGCCGAACTGGTACGACATCGCGCGCATGAACAACCGCACCCACCGCAAGCTGCTGGTGGTCGACGGCCGCACCGGCTTCACCGGCGGCGTGGGCATCGCGCCCGAATGGACCGGCCACGCACAGGACGCCGAGCACTGGCGCGACTCGCACTACAAGGTCGAAGGGCCGGTGGTGGCTCAGATGCAGGCCGTGTTCATGGACAACTGGGTGAAGGTGTCGGGCGACGTGCTGCACGGCGAAACCTACTTTCCGCCGATTCCCTCGATGGGCGACGGACGCGCCCAGATGTTCAGCAGTTCGCCTTCGGGCGGCAGCGAGAGCATGCATCTCATGTACCTGCTGTCGATCGCGGCGGCCACCAGGACCATCGACCTGTCGAGCGCCTACTTCGTGCCCGACGACCTGACGGTGGGCGCGCTGGTCGCGGCCATGAAGCGCGGCGTACGGCTGCGCATCATCACGCCGGGCCCGATCATCGATTCGAAGACCGTGCGCGGTGCCTCGCGCGCGGCGTGGGGCCCGCTGCTGGAGGCGGGCGCCGAGATCAGCGAATACCAGCCGACCATGTTCCATTGCAAGGTCTTCACGGTCGACGGCCTGCTGGTGTCGGTGGGCTCCACCAACTTCGACAACCGCTCGTTCCGCCTGAACGACGAGGCCAACCTCAACATCTACGACGAGGCCTTCGCCGCCGAGCAGACCGCGCAGTTCGAGGCCGACCTGCGCCAGTCGAAGCGCCTGACGTACGAGGCCTGGAAGGATCGCCCGCTGCACGAGAAGGCGATGGAGCACCTGGCGGCGCTGCTGTCGTCGCAGCTCTAGCTGCTGCGCGGGCGGCAGGCCGCGCGCACGATGCGCCCCGTCGGGTTGGGCTTCATGTCCAGGAAGCGCACCGGCTTGGGGGCGTCGCTGTAGTCCGCGCTGCGGTGTGGCTCGCCCTGCCACAGCGGCTGCGCGTAAAAGCGAGCCGCCACGTAGCTGGCGCGGCCCGCCTGGCAGTCGAACACCACGCGAGACTCGTACGAACGGTACGGAATGCCGTCCCAGTTGACGCGCTGCGCCGCGCGGCTCACGCGCAAGTTCATGGCCTTGGAGGCGTCGCCCGGCGTGTCCTGGAGCGTCACGCGGTCGGGGTCGACCTGGACCGTGTCTGCCAGCTTGTCCTGCGGATCTCCCGTCACCGTGAACCAGCCGGGCTGCGCATGCGCGATGCAGCCGACCATGCCGATAGCCAACAGCCAGTGCTTCACGACGGAACTCCAGGAAAAGAAGAAAAGGGTGAAACATGAATTTACATTGGCCACCGGCCCTTCGCGTGTCGGACGACGCCGAAGGTCCGTGCCGAACGACGGGCGCGCGGGGGCAAACTCGCGCGATGACCACCCCGCACAGACTTTCCATCAACGTGAGGCCCGGCACTGCGGTGTCGGCCCTTGCGATGTCGCCACCCTCGGCCGAGGCGTGCCTGGTGCTCGCGCACGGCGCCGGCGCGGGCATGGCGCATCCGTTCATGCAGGCCGTGGCCGACGGCCTTGCCGAGCGGCGCATCGCCACGCTGCGCTACCAGTTCCCCTATATGGAGCAGGGCAGCAAGCGCACGGACGCACCGCCGCTGGCGCATGCCACGGTGCGCGCGGCCGTGGCCTGCGCCTCGGCGCGCTTTGCGGGCGTGCGCCTCTTCGCGGGCGGCAAGTCGTTCGGCGGGCGCATGACGTCGCAGGCCCAGGCGCTGGAGCCGCTCGCGGCCGTCGAAGGGCTGGTCTTCCTGGGCTTTCCGCTGCACCCGTCGGGCGCGCCCGCGAAGGCGGCCGGGCGCGCGGCGCATCTGCGCGAGGTGGACGTGCCCATGCTCTTCGCGCACGGGCCGCGCGACACGCTGGCCGAGCCCGCGCCTTTCGACGACACCGTGCAGGCGCTGGGTCCGATCGCCACCGTGCTGGAGATCGAGGGCGCCGACCATTCCTTCCACGTGCTCAGGCGCACCGGCCGCACCGACGAGCAGGCGCTGGACGAAATGCTCGACGGCATCGCCGTGTGGATGCAGGCCTGGCGCATCGGCTGAAGCCGGGCGGCGCGGGTCGTCCTTCGCCTACGCCGTGTCGCCCGATGGGACGACGCCGCGGCATCGCGGATCTTTCAACGATGTGTGTTCGACAGACGGCAAACAGATCATCAATTGAAAGGATCACCGACATGGCATACACAGACGCATCCCTCGACACCCTCCAGGCAACCGGCCCCGCGCTCGCCAACGACGAAGTCGTGGACGTGCTCAACGACCTGCTCGAGAACTCGCGCGACGGCGAATACGGCTTCCGCGCCTGCGCCGACGAAGTGGAGAGCCCGGCGGCGAAGCAACTGTTCGCCAACCGCGCGGAAGAGTGCCGCAAGGCCGGCAGCGAACTGATGGCGCTCATCACGGCCTACGGCGGCAAGCCGGCCGATGGCGGCACCGCCAGCGGCGCGCTGCATCGTGGCTGGGTACACGTGAAGGGCTCGCTGGGCGCCAACAGCGAACTCTCGATCCTCGAATCGTGCGAGCGCGGCGAAGACACCGGTGTCGCGCGCTATCGCAAGGCCCTGAAGCAGAACCTGCCCGCCGACGTGCGCAGCGTGGTTGCTGCCCAGGCAGAAGGCGCCCAGCGCAACCACGACCAGATCCGCGACCTGCGCAACGCCGCGCGCGCCCGCGACTGATCGCCCACGCGCTCCAGCGCATGAAGGCCGGGCTTGCCCGGCCTTTTTTCATGGGCGCCCCGCGCTCCGGGAATTCCCGGATGCCCAGCACCTTGCCGCGATGGGATAGTTAGTTCGCCCTTCAAACTAACTAATTTCTTACACGGCTTATCCCTGTGGGGCGCACCAACTCAGGAGAGACATCGATGCAACTGAAACACACCCTGGCCGCCATGGCCTTCGGTCTCACGGCCGTGGGCGCGATGGCGCAGACCGTGGTCGGCGTGAGCTGGTCCAACTTCCAGGAAGAGCGCTGGAAGACCGACGAGGCTGCCATCAAGGCCGAACTCGAGAAGCTCGGCGCCAAGTACATCAGTGCCGATGCGGGCGGCTCTCCGGAGAAGCAGCTGGGCGACATCGAGGGCCTGATGTCGAAGGGCGCCAAGGCGCTCATCGTGCTGGCGATGGACAAGGACGCCATCCTGCCGGCGGTGACCAAGGCCACGCGCCAGAAGGTGCCCGTGGTGGCGTACGACCGGCTGATCGAGGCGCCGGGCGTCTTCTACATCACCTTCGACAACGTCGAGGTCGGCCGCATGGAAGCGCGCGAGGTGCTCAAGGTCAAGCCCAAGGGTAACTACGTGATCATTAAGGGCTCGCCGAGCGACCCGAACGCCGACTTCCTGCGCGCCGGCCAGCAGGAGGTGCTCGACGCCTCCATCAAGAAGGGCGACATCAAGATCGTCGGCGACGAATACACCGAAGGCTGGAAGCCCGAAGTCGCGCAGAAGAACATGGAGCAGATCCTCACCAAGAACGGCAACAAGGTCGACGCGGTGGTGGCGGCCAACGACGGTACGGCGGGCGGCGCGGTGGCGGCGCTCACGGCCAAGGGCCTGCGCGGCATTCCGGTGTCGGGCCAGGACGCCGACTTCGCGGCGCTCAACCGCATCGCGCTGGGCACCCAGACCGCGACCATCTTCAAGGACTCGCGCGAACTCGGCCGCGAAGCCGCCGCCGCGGCCATCGCGCTGTCGCAGGGCAAGCCGGTCGAAAAGGCCGGCACTTGGAACTCCGGTCCGAAGAAGGTCTCGCTGCAATCGCGCCTGCTGACTCCGGTGCCCGTGACACGCGACAACCTCGACGTCGTGGTCAAGGCCGGCTGGATCAAGAAGGACGAGCTCTGCAAGGGCGTGACGGGCGCCAGCGCGCCCGCGGCCTGCAAGTAGGCAAGCAAGCCAGCACGGATCACCCGCGCAACGCGCCATCGGCCGGCCGTCCACGGGCCCGGCCGGAGGTGGGCGCGCTCCTGTCTTTGTCCCGAAGGGGGTCTGAAAAATGAGCAATCCAACACCGGGCTGGTGGCGCCGCACGGGCATCGACCTGCGCCTCGTGCTGATGTGCGTGCTGCTGGTCGTGATGGCGGTGGTGTTCAGCGTCATGTCGGGCGGCGTGTTCCTGTCGCCCGAGAACCTTTACAACGTCGCGCAGCAGACGGCGGTGGTCGGCATCGTGTCGACCGTCATGGTGCTGATCATCGTGGCGCGCCACATCGACCTGTCGGTCGGCTCGGTGATGGGCTTCGTCGGCGTGCTCATCGCGTACCTGCAATACACCTCGGGCTGGTCGTGGCCCACGGCCTGCCTGGCGGGCCTGGCCGTGGCGCTGCTGGTGTCCATCTACCAGGGCTGGCTCACGGCGATGCTGGGCGTGCCTTCGTTCGTGGTCACGCTCGGCGGGCTGATGTCGTTCCGCGGCGCGGCCTTCCTGGTGGCCGACGGCAAGACGCAGCCGGTGAACGACGAATTCTTCCAGCGCCTGGGCGGCGGCTACGACGGCGGCATCGGCGTCACCGCGAGCTGGGTGATCGCCGGGCTGGTGGCGGTGGTGCTGTTCGCGCGCATGTTCCAGAAGCGCGCGGCGCGCGCGCGCCACGAGATGCCCAACGAGCCGCTGTGGCTGGAGCTGCTGCTCACCGCAGTGCCGGCGGCGGTGGTGATCGGGTTCGCGGCGGTCATGAACCACTACAAGATCGATTCGAAGGACGCGCCCCAGGGCATTCCGATTCCGGTGCTGATCTGGGCGGTGGTGGCCATCGTGCTGTCGTTCATCGTGCACCGCACCCGCTTCGGCCGCTACGTGTTCGCGATGGGCGGCAACCCCGACGCGGCGGCGCTGGTGGGCATTCCGGTCAAGCGCGTCACGCTGATGCTGTTCGCGCTGCTGGCGGTGCTGGTCACCATCGCGGCCATCGTGTCGATCGCGCGGCTCAACGCGGGCACCAATTCGCTGGGCACGGGCATGGAGCTGTACGTGATCGCGGCGGCCGTCATCGGCGGCACGGCGCTGGCGGGCGGCAGCGGCTCGATCTTCGGCTCGGTGCTGGGCGCGCTCATCATGCAGTCGCTCGACAGCGGCATGCTGCTGCTCGACGTGCCCATCGGCAAGCGCATGGTCATCATCGGGCAGGTGCTGATCGTGGCCGTGGTGTTCGACGTTCTCTACCGGCGCAAGTTTGGGGAGAACTAGGGATGAACTTGCATTGCTGTTCAGGACGCGCTCACGCCGACGGGGTACCTTGCTCCGCGAATGTCCCCCGGCCTTCGGCCTCCTCCTTTATTTCGCTGCGCAAGGCACCCCGCCAGCGTGATCGATGGACGCAGCGCTCGCGCGGCCGGCATTGCGGCAGTGCCCATTGTGCGAATGGCGCCGGGTGCTCCCCGCAGCGAAATAAAGGAGGAGCCGAAGGCGGGGGACATTCGCGGAGGGGAGTACCCGGTGTCATTCGCACGCGCCCCGAACAAGAACGCCAAACCAAGGCAGAGCACTGAAATGGCAGACATCGACACCTCCAAACCCCTCGTCGAACTGCGCGAGATCCGCAAGTCCTTCGGCGGCGTCAAGGCCGTGGACGGCGTGAGCGTCAACCTCTACCCTGGCGAAGTGGTCGCGCTGCTCGGCCACAACGGCGCGGGCAAGTCCACGCTCATGAAAATGCTCGCCGGCGCCTACCCCATCGACTCCGGCGACACCCTGATAGCCGGCGAGAAAGTCAACATCCGCACGCCCGCCGAAGCGCAGGCGCAAGGCATCGAGACCATCTACCAGACCCTTGCATTGGCCGACAACCTCGACTCCGTGTCGAACCTGTTCCTCGGCCGCGAGAAGATGACGCGCTGGAACACCCTGGACGACCACTTCATGGAAGTGCAGGCGCGCAAGGTGTTCCACCGGCTCAACAAGAACTTCACCAACATCCGCGTGCCCGTGCGTCGTCTCTCCGGCGGACAGCGGCAGGTGGTGGCCATCTCTCGCGCGCTGTACTTCAATGCGCGCATCCTCATCATGGACGAGCCCTGCGCCGCGCTCGGCCCCGAGGAGACCGCGATGGTCGGCGGCCTCGTGAAGCGGCTCAAGGCCGACGGCGTGGGCATCTTCCTCATCACGCACGACATGCCCGACGTGTTCTCGCTGAGCGACCGCCTCGCCGTGATGAAGAACGGCAAGCTGGTCGGCACCTACCGCACCGCCGACGTCACCGAGGACGAAGTGCTCGGCATGATCATTGCCGGCAAGCGGCCCGAAGGCAAAGAGCAGGCCCATCACGCCCACACCGCGGCCGCCTGATGTGACCACCATCGGCGACCAGCAGCTCGTGAAGCGCATGAACCGCAGCGTCCTGCTGCGGCTGCTGCGCGCGCGGCCCGGCCTCTCGCGCGCGCGGCTGGCCGGCGAGAGCGGCCTTACCAAGTCGACCGTGAGCCTGCTGGTGCGCGAGCTGATCGACGAGGGCTGGCTCAGCGAATCGGGCGCGGCCGTGGCCGACGGCCTGGGGCGGCCTTCGACGCCGCTGCGCATCAACGTGGGCGTGCGCGCGCTCATGGGCGTGGAGATCGCCGTGGAGACGGTGCGCCTCGTGTGCATGTCGCTGCAGGGCGAGGTGCTGTATTCGGACACCCGGGCTCTGGCCGACAGCGCGCCCGCCGGCGTCTGCGCGCAGGTCGCGCGCATGGCCTCGGTCGCGCATGCGCGGCTCGAGCAGCTCGGCCTGCGCCTGTCGAGCATCGGCGTGTGCATACCCGGCGCGGTGGACGACTGCACAGGCGTGGTCCGCTTCGCGCCCAACCTCGGCTGGCGCAACGTGAGCCTGCTGCCCGCGCTGGAGAAAGCCTTTGCCGCCGTGGGCCTGCCGCGCGTCACCGTGCAGCTGCAGAACGACGCCGATGCCGCCGTGCTGGGCGAATACGAGTTCGCGGCGATGGAAGGCCAGGAGGGCGAAGACCCGCTGATCTTCGTCAACTGCGACGTGGGCGTGGGTGCGGGCGTGGTGCTGAACGACCGGCTCTTCACCGGCGCGCAGGGCATGGCCGGAGAGATCGGCCACACCATCCTCGAGCTCGACGGGCCGCTTTGCTCATGCGGGCGGCGCGGCTGCGCCGAGGCTTTCTTCGGCTCGCGCGTGCTGCTGCGCGAGGGCCGCGACATGCAGCGCGCCGCCGCCTTCTTCGGCGTGATGCTGCAGAACCTGTGGGTCACCTTCAACCCGCGCGCGATCGTGCTGGGCGGCAAGGCCTGCACCGATCACCGCGACTTCGTGCAGGCGGCGTTCGAGAGCGTCCACCGGCACGCCGACCGCGCCGGCATGCCGGCACCCGAACTGCGCACCGCGCGCTACGACGCATTGGCACCGGCGGTGGGCGCCGCCGCGCTGGCGCTGCACGAATACCTGCGGCCGCTGCAGCCCGACGCGAAGGCGCGGCGCGCGCGCGCGCTGGCCCGCGCCGCCGTCTGAACGCTCAGTCGTCCGCGGCGGCCTGCGCGGCGTCGTCATGCCAGCCGCGCAGCCGCCGGTACAGCGTGCCGCGCGACACGCGCAACTGCCGCGCCGCCTGCGAGACGTTGCCGCCGTGCGCGGCGAGCGTGTCCTCGATCAGCTTGCGGCTGTGCTCGCGCAGCGTGCCGGCGGGCCACGCAGCCTCCGCGGTGTCGGTGCCCGCCTGGCCTTCGGTGGCGGTGGTTGCAATGGCCGGCACCGCGATGCGTTCCAGGGCCGCTGGCGCCGTCTCTCCGGGCATCGCCACGGCATGGCGGAAGTCCGCGCCGTTCGCGCCCTTCAGCTGCGCCTGCACCCACACGCCGAGCCCGCTCGCCAGGCGCAGCGGCTGCGCCGCCTCGCGCCGGCCGAGCCGCATCAGGCTCGCGAGGTCGTGCCCCAGCAGGCATTCGACATCGCGTTCGTCCGCCGCTTCGGGCAGCCGGCCCAGCAGCCGCGCGCCCGCGTTGTTGAGCCAGGCGATGGTGCCGTCCGGCGCGATGCCGGCCAGCGCCTCCAGCGGCGTGCCCAGCAGCGTGGGGCTCGCCTGGAAGCGCAGGATCAGGTGGTCGCGCGACTGCGCCTGCAGCAGCCGGTTCTCGATGGTGGTGGCGTAGAGCGCCACCATCGACGCCGCATCGAAGCCGAAGCGCCGCGCCTCCACCGTGAGGTCGAGCACGCCGGCCAGCCGGCCCGTGACGTCGCGGATCGGCGCGGCGGCGCATTGCATGTGGCACAGCACGTCGAAGTAATGCTCCGCGCCGTCCACCGTGCAGGCCTGCCCGGTGCTGGCCACGATGCCCGGCGCGGTGGTGCCCACCACGCGCTCCGAAATGTTCACGCCCACCCGCGCGGTCTTGCGCAGCACCGGCTGGTGCGCGGCGGCGGGCTGGTCGGTGACGTGCACCAGCACGCCGTCGCGGTCGGTCAGGATCACGCGGCAGTCGGTGCCCGCGAGCATGTTCTCCATCTGCGCGAGTTCCTGTCGTGCCACCTCCAGCAGCTCGCGGTTGCGCGCCAGCGTGGCGTGCAGCCGGCTCGGCGTGACCGCGTCGAAGGGCACGATGCGCTGGCGGTCGGTGTGCGTGCGGCTGCAGCGCAGCCACGACTGGATCACCGCCTCGCCCACCAGGCCCGAGGGCCGCACGCCTTCTTCGAAGAACTGCCGCCGCGCGAGCGCCACGCGCTGCGCCGGCGTGCTGGCAAAGAGCTGGCGCGGCGCATCCGCCGTGCCTAGCCTGCTGTCGAACTTGCCTTGGGACATGGGTTCGCCGCCTCCCTGTATTCGGGACCAGCAGCGAATGTGTTCCGCAATGGAACAGCGACGGATTGGGGAAATCCCGAAGGTGAACGCGAGGCCGGCGCGAACGATCCTTGCGGCACAAAGGAGACCTGCGATGAAAAGAACACACTCCGGGCTGCTCATGCTCGCCGGCGCGCTGCTGTGCCTGGGCGCATCGACGGCGGCCACGGCCCAGAACGCACAGGAGCGCGCAGCGGCCGCCACCGCGCGCGTCGACGGCAATTTCATACGCGCCAACGCGGCGCAGAAGAAAACCCCCGACTGGCCCAGCGTCGGCCTCGACTACTCGGAGTCGCGCTTCAGCAGGCTCGACCAGGTGAACACCGGCAACGTGAAGGACCTGGGGCTGGTCTGGTCGTACAACCTCGAGTCGACGCGCGGCGTGGAGGCCACGCCGCTGGTGGTGGACGGCATCATGTACGTCACCGCCTCGTGGAGCGTGGTGCACGCCATCGACACCCGCACCGGCCAGAAGCTGTGGACCTTCGATCCGCAGGTCGACAAGTCCAAGGGCTTCAAGGGTTGCTGCGACGTGGTGAACCGCGGCGTCGCCATCCATGAGGGCAAGGTCTACGTGGCCGCCTACGACGGGCGCCTGATCGCGCTCGACGCCGCCACCGGACAGAAGGTCTGGGAGAAGGACACGCTCGAAGGCCAGAAGGGCAGCTACACCATCACCGGCGCGCCGCGGGTTTTCAAGGGCAAGGTCATCATCGGCAACGGCGGCGCCGAGTACGGCGTGCGCGGCTTCGTCACCGCCTACGACGCGAAGACCGGCGACCAGAAGTGGCGCTGGTTCGTGGTGCCCGGCGACCCGAGCAAGCCCTTCGAAGACGCTTCCATGGCCAAGGCCGCGAAGACCTGGGACCCGAGCGGCAAGTACTGGGAAGCCGGCGGCGGCGGCACCGCGTGGGACAGCTTCGCCTTCGACCCCGAGCTCAACCTGATGTACGTGGGCACCGGCAACGGCTCGCCGTGGTCGCACAAGGCGCGCAGCCCCAAGGGCGGCGACAACCTCTACCTGGGCTCGGTGGTGGCGCTCGACCCCGACACCGGCAAGTACAAGTGGCACTACCAGGAGACGCCCGGCGACAACTGGGACTACACCTCCACCCAGTCGATGATCCTGGCCGACATGAAGCTGGACGGCAAGCCGCGCAAGGTGCTGCTGCATGCGCCGAAGAACGGCTTCTTCTTCGTCATCGACCGCACCAACGGCAAGTTCATCTCGGCGAAGAACTTCACCGAAGTGAACTGGGCCACCGGCTACGACAAGAACGGCCGCCCGATCGGCGTGGCCGCCGCGCGCGACGGCACCAAGCCCAACGACGCCATCCCCGGCCCCTTCGGCGCGCACAACTGGCACCCGATGTCGTTCAACCCGCAGACCGGCTTCGCCTACCTGCCGGCGCAGCATGTGCCGATCAACCTCATGGACGACAAGGACTGGAAGTTCAACGAGGACGTGCCGGGCCGCCCGCATGCGGGCCTGGGCTGGAACCTGGCCAAGTTCGCCAACGTGGAGCCGCCCAAGAGCAAGCCCTTCGGCCGCCTCGTGGCCTGGGACCCGGTGGCGCAGAAGGAAGCCTGGGGCGTGGACTATGTGTCGCCCTGGAACGGCGGCACGCTCACCACAGCCGGCAACCTGGTGTTCCAGGGCACGGCCGACGGCCGCCTGCTGGCCTACAACGCCAAGACCGGCGAGAAGCTCTGGGAAACGCCCACCGGCACCGGCGTGGTGGCGGCACCCTCCACCTACATGGTGGACGGCAAGCAATATGTGTCGGTGGCGGTGGGCTGGGGCGGCGTGTACGGCCTCGCGCAGCGTGCCACCGAGCGGCAGGGGCCGGGCACCGTCTACACCTTCGCGGTGGGCGGCACGGCCAAGATGCCGGACTTCGTGCAGTACCGCATGGACAAGCTGGTGCAGGGCGTCAAGTACGACCCCGCCAAGGTCCAGGCCGGCACCATGCTCTACGTGAGCAACTGCGTCTTCTGCCACGGCGTGCCGGGCGTCGACCGCGGCGGCAACATTCCCAACCTCGGCTACATGGACGCGGCCTACATCGAGAACCTCGACAAGTTCATCCTCAAGGGCCCGGCCATGTCGCGCGGCATGCCCGACTTCACGGGCAAGCTCTCGGGCGAGGAGATCGAGAGCATCAAGGCGTTCATCCAGGGGACGGCGGACGCGATCCGGCCCAAGTAGCGGGAAGGGAGGGCTCAGCCCGCGAGCCGCAGCTCCTGGATCAGCCCGGCCACGTTGCTCACCTCCAGCTTGTCGTAGATCGACTGGATGTGATTGCGCACCGTGGCCGGCGAGCGGCTCAGGATGGTGGCGATGTCCTTGTGCGTGTCGCCGCGCGCCAGCAGCTCGGCAATCGTGCGCTCGCGCGGCGAGAGGCTGTCCGCGCGGCAGCGGGTGCGGCTCTTCAGGAACAGCAGGCGCTGCTCGACGTGGTGCGTCACCACGATCCCGTGGCCGCCGTAGCGGGCGTGCCCTTCCAGGAAGTGCTTCAGCAGCGGCGCGGGCAGCGTGCGCCCGTGCCACGCGGGCCACTCCGCCTTCAGCGCGGCTTCGAAGAGACCGTCGGCGTGATACAGCACGCCGCGCAGGTCGCCGATGGCCGAGCCGCATGCCGGCGGCCCGCCGGGTTCCAGCCGGTCCAGGTGCACGATGCGGTTGAGCGCCAGCGCCTGCATCACGTGCGGCATCAGGCTGGCGAGCAGCTGGCGTTCGTCTTCGGTGCCCTGGGCGTCGGGGTCCGCCCGGAACAGGCTGACCCAGTGCACGAAGTTGGTCTGCCGGTTCACGTCGGAACTGATGAAGAAGTTGGCCTGCTCGAAACGCCGGCCGTAGTCGCGCAATTGCGACTGGTCCGGCCGGTGGAACCATGCGTCGGCGTTGAACGCGAGCGTCGAGGTCGGCCGCTTCCCCACTTCCACCGCCGCGGTGTCGAGGTGCTTGACCTCTTCATAAGCCGTGAGCATTTCCGCCGGCTGGTTGTGCAGGTGGATGGTGTGGATGTCGATGCCGCTGGAAGTGCTGGTGGCCGTGCCCCACATCGACGAGTCGAATGGCAGCACCGGCTTGATGAGGTCGAGCGCGGCGTCCTGGAATGCGTCTATCGGCAACTCGTGCGATAGCCGATAGAGCTGCAGCAGCAGCGTGCTGAAGTCTTGCAATGCGACCGGTTTTTTCATCTGGCCTTTTTTCCCTCGCTCCCGCGCAGCGCGCATCCCATGTTCTGGTGGTTTCCGTGGCCCGCTCGGAAGTTACCCCGTCGTGGCGTTTCAAGAATGGTGCATTTGCATCATTTGTTTCCACAAAAGTGAAAGCTATGGTTTGCGGAACCTCCGGTCAAGCGAGGTCCAACCCCTTGGAGAAGAACCAGACATGCCCGCATTCATCCAGAAAATTCCCGTTGCCCTGTCCGCTGTGACGCTCGCGCTTCTCGGCGCGTGCGGCGGCGGTGGAGGGGGCGGCGGCGGCATCGGCGGCTTGCCGGTTTCGCTCGGCGGCGGCCAGCAGCCCGCCGCCCCTGCCGCCGACACCACGGCCCCTGCCACCACGCTGAGCGGCACGGTCGCCACCGGTGCCGCCTTCGCGGACGCGGCGCTCACCGTGTTCGACCAGACCGGCGCCAAGGTCTGCGAAGTGAAAGTCTCGGCCGAAGGCACCTACAGCTGCACGCTGCCCGCCGGCACCAAGGCGCCGCTGGTGATCCAGGCCGTGCGCGACGACCTCACGCTCTACAGCACCACCGCCAGCACCGCCACCGGCACGACCAACGTGACGCCGCTGACCACCATCGTGGTGGCACAGCTCGCGCCCAACGGCGACCCGTCGAAGCTGGCCGCCGCCATCCAGGCCGACCCCGGCGCTGTGACCGCGGGGGCGATCACCGACCAGGTGAAGAAGCTCGTGTCCGCGCTGCAGCCGCTGCTGGATGCGCTCAACATGAGCATCGACCCGATGAGCGGAGAGTTCAAGGCCAACGGCACCGGGCAGGACCGCGTGCTGGACACGATCAACGTGTCGGTGCGCCCCGACGGCGCGGCCGCCAACATCGAGATCACCGTCAAGGCGCAGCCGGCCGGGGACGACAGCCCGCCGGTGTCCATCGTGTTCCGCAGCGGTGACGCCACCATCGCGCCGCTGCCGGCGGTCGACGCCGCCGCGCTCGTGCAGCCGCCCACGCCGGCCATGGTGCAGGAGCTGCTCGAGCGCATCAACGCCTGCTATGCGCTGCCGCTCGCGCAGCGCGTGGACAGCACCATCAACGGCGACGGCAACGCCTTCGGCACGGCGGCCAACGTGGTCGCGCCGGCCTGCCGCAGCCTGTTCGTGGACGACAACCCGGCGAGCTACGTCTCGGCCGGCGGCGCGACCATCGGCCGCGACAGCAGCGGCGCGCGCCGCCCGTTCGAGAGCCTGTTCCGCACCGGCCCCACCAACCTGAAGCACGACCGCGGCAACTTCGAATACTTCTATCCCAACGGCGACATCGCACTGACCTACCGCTGGACCGACGTCGTGGGCAACACCGACAACGACGTCTTCAACGCGAAGATCGTGGGCGGTGCGCTCAAGCTCACCGGCAGCAGCAACCCCTACCGCGCCTCCGTGCGGCCGCTGCTCGAGATGAAGGATTTCCTGAAGCATCCGAGCCTGCTGTACCGCGCGTCCGGATACACCCTGAACGTGGACAACGTGGTGGAGCAGGGCAGCTCGAAATTCTCGAAGGTGGTGGTGACCAGCAGCGTGCTGGGAGACCGCCAACTGGTGCTCGTGCCGCGTGCCGGCCTCAACACGCTGGTGCTCACCGCGGATGGCACGGCCACCGGCACGGCCATGAATTCCGCCATCTGGCGCATGGCGACCCGGTATGTCGAGCCGGCGCAGCAGCCCGAGCCGAAGACCTTCGAGAACGGCAACCTGTTCGCCTCGCCGCCGTACACGGACACCCAGCTGAGCGCAATCGCCGACCAGACGGTCTGGCGCATGGAGTTCTTCCACGCCGCCGGTGGCGACAACGTGGTGCAGTACGTGCGCACCTTCTCTCGCGCGCCGAGCATGGCGGAAGCAGCGCAAGTGCCGCTGGTGGAGATGACGCCCGCGCTGCGCGCCGAACTGTTCCAGGAAACTCAAGGCGTGGGTCGTGGCATCGTGTTCCCGGCCCCGGTTCCCTCGGATCCGGGCGCCAACAACATCGACTTCAGCGCCGAGGGCAACCTCGACGGCTGGCTCGTACCCGCCGGCGCGCTCGCCCCGACCACGTTCATCGTCAGCGGCCGCGGTCCCAACAACAACCGCTTCGCCGATTCGGTGACGCTGCGCAACACCGCGCGCAAGGCCGTCATCTATTGCCAGCCGGTGGCGAACTCATCCTCCGACAACCACTGCGCGCAGGTGGGGGCCAACGCCTACCAGTACGCGGAGGGCAGCTCGGTCAGCAGCTTCATCTTCACGGCGCGCAGCGCGCGCCAGGTCGACCAGCGCAAGAGCTTCGAAGTGTGGACGGTGACGCCGCAGCCCTGATCCTGCAGGTTGCCCGCGCAAGAGAAAAGCCGCCGGTCCCGAAGGGCCGGCGGCTTTTTCGTTGGCTATGGAAGGAAGCCGAAGGGCGATCAGTCGGCGTACACGCCGGCGGCCTTGATGATCGGGCCCCACTTGGCGATCTCGGCCGAGACGAACTTCTTGTGCTCGGCCGGCTCGGTGCGGCTGTCGGTGGTGATCACCGCGCCCAGCGCTTCTTCACGCTTGATGAAGCCCGGGTCCTTCATGGCGGCCTTGATGGCTTCGTTGAGCTTCTTCAGCACCGGCGCGGGCGTGCCCTTGGGGGCGTACACGCCGTGCCAGATCGTCACTTCGAAGCCCTTCAGGCCCGACTCGTCGAGCGTGGGCAGGTCTTTCAGCGCCGGGGTGGTCAGGCGCTTGGCCGTGGTCACCGCATAGGCCTTGACCTTCTTGGCCTCGATCTGCGACGTGGTGTTGGTGGTCTGGTCGCACAGCAGGTCGATCTGGCCGCCCAGCAGGTCGGCGATGGCCGGGGCCGTGCCCTTGTAGGGCACGGGCGTCATCTCGACCTTGATCGCGCTCTGGAACAGCAGGCCGCACAGGTGCGACGCGGCGCCCAGGCCGGCGTTGCCCAGGTTGATCTTGCCCTTGTTGGCGGCGATCCAGGTCGTCAGTTCCTTGTAGTTGTTGGCGGGCAGGCCGGGCTTGCCGATCAGCGTCATCGGCACTTCGTTGACCATGCCGAGGTACTCGAAGTCGGTCTCGACGTTGAAGGGCAGCTTGCGGTAGAGCGCCGGCATCGTCGACATGCCGATGTGGTTCAGCAGCAGCGTGTAGCCGTCGGGGTTGGCGCGCGCCACCTTGGCGGTGCCGATGGAACTGCCCGCGCCCGCGGTGTTGTCCACCACGATGGTGGTGCCGAGCGTCTTCTGCATGGCTTCGGCGAGGTCGCGCGCCACCCGGTCGGTCGGGCCGCCGGCCGCGAAAGGCACCACGAGCGTGACGGTCTTGTTCCCGGGGAAGTCCTGGGCGTGAACACCGGCTGCTGCGGCGGCAATCGCCGCGAGGGCGAACAGTTTCTTCATTTCGTCTCCGAGAGGGGTAAAAAGGCCGCGATCTTAAGGGCTGACTGCAAGCTGACCTATACCCAATAGCCCTTATGCGGGAAGCACGATCCGCCCCTTGCCGGTGCATGCCGGGCACGGGTGCGCGGCTGAAATCGGCCGCCCGTCGAACTGTCCGACAGGCGGAGCCGGCGCCGGACGATGCGGCTGCCGCACGCAGGCCCTAGGGTGAACCTTCATTGCCGGTTTTTTTCACCCCAAAGGAGATTCACACATGCCCATCACCTCTTCTTCCCTCGACGGAATGAAGGTCGCCATCCTCGTGTCGGACGGCTTCGAGCAGGTCGAGATGACCGAGCCGCGCAAGGCGCTCGACCATGCCGGCGCGCAGACCCTGATCGTCTCGCCGGTCGAAGGCCGCGTGCGCGGCTGGAACCACCACGACCCCGCCGACAGCTTCGAGGTCGACGTACCGCTGCAGAGCGCGAAGCCCGAAGACTTCGATGCCCTGCTGCTGCCCGGCGGCGTGGTCAACCCCGACACCCTGCGCATCGACGAGAAGGCGGTCGCGTTCGTGCGCGCCTTCGTGGAGGCGGGCAAGCCCATCGCGGCCATCTGCCACGGGCCCTGGACGCTGATCGACGCGGGCGGCGTGAAGGGCCGCAAGATGACCTCGTGGCCGTCGCTGCAGGCTGACCTGAAGAACGCGGGCGCCAGCTGGAGCGACAAGGAAGTGGTGGTCGACCAGAGCCTCGTCACCAGCCGCAAGCCCGACGATCTGCCGGCTTTCAACCGCGAGATGACGAAGGCATTCGAGATCGCGCACGAGGCGTCGATTCACTGAGCTCCTGCGTGGCCGCATCGGCCGTGGGGCCGGTGTAGCGCGCACGCGGGCGGATCAGCTGGCCGCTGCCCTGCTGCTCCAGCACGTGCGCCGTCCAGCCGACGGTGCGCGAAAGCGCGAACAGCATGAGCGGCGCGCCCGGCGGCAGCTTGTGTACCGCCGCCAGCGCTGCGAGCGCGAAGTCGACGTTCACCGCGTCGCCGAGCAGCTTCTCACCGACATCGCGCAGCTCGCGGAATGCCGGCGGCAGTTCGATGTTGGCCAGCAGCGCGCGGCAGCGTGCATCGCCATCCGGATAGAGCGGATGCCCGAAGGCCGCCAGCGGCCGGTCGTGCGCGAGCCACTCGCGCACCGCCGCTTCGGTGCCGATGGCCGCCGCGCTGCGCATCAGCGCCTGTACCGCCGCGGAGGCGCCGCCATGCAGCGGGCCCGTCAGGGTCGAGAGTCCGGTGAGCAGGCAAGCCGCCATCGACGCGCCGGTCGACGCCGTCACGCGTGCCGCGAAGGTGGACGCATTGAGCTCGTGGTCGGCCAGCAGCACCAGCACGCGGCGCAGATCGTCGGCGGCGCGCGGGCGGCGCCATGCCGAGGCCATCCGCATGTGCAGCGGCACGGCGCGTGCGGGTGCGGGTGCGGTGCCCAGCAATGCATCGGCCAGCGCGCCGATCGCTTCCGCAGCCTCGGCCTGCAGCACGTTGCGTGACCGGCCCCGCGCGGGCAGGTCGGTGGCGGCGCGCGCCGCCAGCGCGAGCAGGCCGGCCTGGAGCGGTGACGAATTGCCTTGCGAGGCCACCGGCACCGCGGAAGCCGGAAAGTGCGGCGGCGCGCTTTCCCAGAGCAGCCCCGCCACTTCCTCGAGCGTGGCGTGCTCCGACAGCGCGCAGGCGTCGTGCCCCCGGTACAGCAGCCGGCCTTCGGCCACCGTGGACACAGCCGAAGCCAGCACCGGTTCGCCCCACTGGATGGCTTCGCTCGCCACCGCCTCGCTGCTGCGGCGGCCCCGTGCGCGCGCGGCGATGCGTTGCACGTCGTCGCGGTGGTAGAGGCTGCGGCGCGGGTCGGCGGCATCGGGCTTGGCGCGGATGCGGCCGCGGCTCACGCTGGCGTAGAGCGTCTGCGGGCGCACCTGCATCAGTTCGAGGGCTTCGGCGGCCGGCAGCCACAGCGGCGCGGTTCTCTTCGTCGTCATGTTGACAGAATAGATCAAGATTGACGTCAATATCCATCGGGCCAGAATCAATGTCATCGTGACAACCCAGGAGTAAAGAGCGATGAACAACGACGATGGCAGCCTCGAAGGCGTGGTGGCCGCGCATACCGTGCTGTCCGAGGTGGACGGCGAGGCCGGCCGGCTCGTGATCCGCGGCCATGCGCTGGACGAGATCGCGCAGCGCTGGCGCTATGAAGACGTGGTGGGCCTGCTGTTCGAAGGCTTCTTCGACACGCTGCCCGCCGCCGAAGGCCTGCGCACCGCCATTGGCCGCGCGCGCCGCGAAGCCTTCGAGCGCCTGCAGCCCAACGACGACGCCGTGCTGCGCCGGCTGCCGCCCATCGAGGCGGTGCGCGCGCTGCTGGCACGGCTGCCGGACGGCGACGACCTGCCGACCGCGCTGCGCCTGGTGGCCGCGCCCGCCGTGTACACCGCCGCGGTGATCCGCTGGCGCCTGGGCGTGCAGGCGCTCGCACCCGACGAGGCGCTGCCGCACGCCGCCGACATGTTGCGCATGCTGCATGGCCGTGCGCCCACGCCGGCGCAGAGCGCCGCGCTCGACACCTACCTCGTCACCGTGTGCGACCACGGCCTCAACGCCTCGACCTTCGCGGCGCGCGTGGTCGCATCCACCGGCGCCGGCCTGGCCTCCGCCGTGATCGCGGGCATCAGCGCGCTCAAGGGGCCGCTGCACGGTGGCGCGCCCGGCCCGGTGCTCGATGCGCTCGACGCCATCGGCAGCGCCGGCAACGCCCGCGCATGGCTGGAGCAGGCCGTGGCCGAGGGGCAGCGGCTGATGGGCTTCGGCCATCGCATCTACCGCGTGCGCGATCCGCGCGCCGATGCGCTCAAGGGCGCGCTCGGGCGGCTCGGCAAGGAGGGCAGCGTCAATGCCGCGCGCTTCGCGCTGGCCGAGGCGGCGGAGCAGGCCGCGCTGGCCATCCTGCGCGAAAAGAAGCCGGGCCGCGCGCTGGAGACCAACGTGGAGTTCTACACCGCGCTGCTGCTGGAGGCGCTGGGCTTCGGCCGCGAGAGCTTCACCTGCGTGTTCGCGGCCGGCCGCGTGGGTGGCTGGGTGGCGCATGCGCGCGAGCAGGTGAAGAAGGGGCGGCTGATCCGTCCGCAGTCGGTCTACGTGGGGCCCGAGCCCGAGGAGGCGGGCGAAGCCGCACTCGCGCACTGAGCCTACAGGGCGCGGGCGCTGTCATCCGATACGCTCGCTTTGTTCCTCGCATGCCACGGCATGCGCAATGCAAAGCGAAAGTATTCCCCCATGACGGCGACCTCCCTCCATCCCCCGACGCACGAGTCCGCACGGCGACTGCCGCGCGACCTCGCGCTCGTCACCGTGGCCATCGATGCCGTCATGGTGCTCGTCAACCTGGCTGTGCAGCTCGCCCCCGATACGCCCGAGGGCGCGCAGATGCGCGGTACCTACGCGCTGCCGGGCGTGTGGATCCCGATGGTGTGCAGCATCGGCATGGCGTGGGTGCTGGCGGCGGCGCTGGCCTGGAGCCACGGGCGCAATGCGCTGGAGAAGCGCGGCGTCGACAGCGTCTCGCGGCTCGCGCGGCCGCGCCTGCGCTATGCCGCCGCGTACCTGGTGGTGCTGCTGCTCAACTTCTATGCGCTGAGCCCGCTGCTGTACGAGGTGCAGTTGCTCTTCATGCCCGGCGGCCGCCTGCACGAGGCTGTCGAGCCGGCTTCCATTCGCACGGTGATGGCGGTGTTCGTGTTCCTGCAGTCCATCGCGCAGTTGATCGTGCTCGTGCTGGGCGTGTGGGCCGCGGCGTGGGTCGCGCTGCGCGCCGGGCGTGCCGCGCAGCTTGAGCCCGCCGCCGAAGCGCCGGGCAGTGTGGAAGACCTGGACGGTGCGTCGCCACGCCGCGCGGTGGCGCTGGTGGGCGCCGCGATGTTCGCGGCGCTGCAGATGTGGGGCGGCGTGGCCATGAGCCGCTGGAGCTCTATGGGGCGCGGCGTGGACGGCCCCGAGCTGCTCTTCGCCTGGATGGTGCCGCCGCTGGTGGTCTTCGCGCTCGCGTTCTGGGGCGGCTGGCTCGGCGCCGCGCCGGGGCTCGCCAGGGCGCGGCCGTTCAGGGCCGTGGCCGCTTCGGTGCTGGCCTTCGTGCTGGTGCAGGTGAGCTGCATCGTCATCGCCATCGCGTGGCTGTACATCGCGTCGAGCACCTCCGGACTCAACGGCCTCGGAGGGCTCATCGGCTTCGTGCTGGCGTTCGCGCTGGTCTATGCGATACACGTGGTGATGCTCATGCGCGCCGCCACGCGCTGGCTGTACCGCCGCTACTTGTAGCTGCGCGCGTCCTCGATCACCTTGCCGTCGTTGGGCAGTTCGCCCGCGCCCACCACCACGACTTCGCCGCGCAGCTTGGTCACTTCGCGTATCGCGTCGCCCACGCGCGCCTGCAGCCCCTGGGGCACGACGCCGTCGCATTCGAGCTGCAGCGTCATGCGGTCGTCGCCCATCTCGCCGGACACCACCAGCCGCGCGCGCCGCGCCTCGGGAAAGCGCCGCAGTATCTCGGCCACCTGCGAGGGATGCACGAACATGCCGCGCACCTTGGTGGTCTGGTCGGCCCGGCCGAGCCACCCCTTGATGCGCTTGTTGGTGCGGCCCGTGGGGCAGGTGCCCGCGAGCACCGCCGACAGGTCGCCGGTGCCGAAGCGCACCAGCGGATAGTCGGGGTTGAAGGTGGTGACGACGATCTCGCCGACTTCGCCGTCGGGCACCGGGTCGCCGGTGCCGGGCCGCACGATCTCGACCAGCACGCCCTCGTCGATCACCAGCCCTTCGCGCGCGCTGGTCTCGTAGGCGATGAGGCCCAGGTCGGCCGTGGCGTAGCACTGCGTGCCCTTCACGCCATGCGCGGCGATCCAGTCGTGCAGGCTCGGCGGAAAGGCTTCGCCGGAGACGAGTGCCTTGGTGAGCGAGGGCAGCTTCAGTCCTTTCTCTTCGGCCTTCTCCAGCAATATCTTCAGGAAGCTGGGCGTGCCCGCGTAGCCTTCGGGCTTGAGGTCGGCCATGGCTTCGAGCTGCTGTTCGGTCTGTCCGGTGCCGCCCGCGAAGACGCTGCAGCCCAATGCGTGCGCGCCGCTTTCCATGATGGAACCGGCGGGCGTCATGTGATAGCTGAAGCTGTTGTGGATCAGCTCGCCGCCGCGAAAGCCCGCCGCATGCAATGCACGAGCGGTGCGCCAGTAGTCGCGCGCTTCGCCCTCGGGTTCGTAGATGGTGCCGGGGCTCGCGAACACGCGGGGCATGCGCGGGCCGCGTGCGATCGATGAGAACCCGCCGAAGGGGTCGTCGGCGCGGCGGGCTTTCTGCAGTTCGAGCAGTTCCGATTTGCGGGTGACGGGCAGTCTGGCGAGTGCTTCGCGCGTGGTGATGTCGGCGGGCTTGACGCCGTCGAGGATTTTCGCGAACGCGGGTGCGGCGCTCTGGGCTTGCGCGATCTGCCTGGGCAAGGCGGCCAGCAGGTCGCGTTCGCGTTCGGCGGGGTCACGGATTTCTAGCTTGTCGTAGTGGTCGGTCATGTCCGTACCCTTCAATCTGTTCAGTTCAGTTCTTTACCGAGCGGTGTTTGTTCGGGACGTGTGCACAGGCCATCGGGTACTCCCCTCCGCGAATGTCCCCCGGGGCTGCGCCCCTCCTCCTTTATTTCGCTGCGGGGAGCACCCGACGCCCTGTGCACAGGGCACCCTGTTGGTTTGCGGCCGATCAACCAGTGCTCTGAACGATCAGGCCGATGGGGTGCCTTGCGCAGCGAAATAAAGGAGGAGGCCGCAGGCCGGGGGACATTCGCGGAGCAAGGTACCCCGTCGGCCTGATCGCGCCCCGAACAGCGAAGCACAACACGAAGAAGCCTCAAGCCAGCCACCTCTTGCGCCGCTTGTAGCTCTTCACGTCCCGGAAACTCTTGCGGTCCGCGCCGCCTACGCCAAGGTAGAACTCCTTCACGTCCTCGTTCTCGCGCAGGCTCTTCGCCTCGCCGTCCATCACGATGCGTCCGTTCTCCAGGATGTAGCCGTAGTCGGCATAGCGCAGCGCCATGTTGGTGTTCTGCTCGGCCAGCAGGAAAGTCACGCGCTCCTTGGTGTTGAGGTCTTTCACGATCTCGAACACCTCCTCCACGATCTGCGGGGCGAGACCCATCGAGGGTTCGTCGAGCAGCACCATCGTCGGGTTGGCCATCAACGCACGGCCGATGGCGCACATCTGCTGCTCGCCGCCCGATGTGTAGGCCGCCTGCGAAGTGCGCCGCGTCTTCAGCCGCGGGAAATACGCGTACACCTTCTCCAGCGTCTGCTGCACCGCGGCCTTTCCGTCGGTGCGCGTGTAGGCGCCGGTCATCAGGTTCTCCTCGATCGTCAGGTGCGCGAAGCAATGACGGCCTTCCATCACCTGGATCAGCCCGCGCTTGACCAGCTCCGCAGGCGACAGCGCCTCGATGCGCTCGCCGCGCAGCTCGATGGTGCCCTTGGTGACCGCGCCGCGTTCGCCCGCGAGCAGGTTGCTCACCGCGCGCAGCGTGGTCGTCTTGCCCGCGCCGTTGCCGCCGAGCAGCGCCACGATGCCGCCGTCGGGCACCGTGAGCGAGACGCCCTTGAGCACCAGGATCACGTGGTTGTAGATGACCTCGATGCCGTTGACGTTGAGGAGGATGTTGGGTTCGCTCATGGTGTGGTCCGAAGCATTCGACAACGGCGCGGCAAAAGGCGTCGCGCTGTCGAATGGCGGGTCTTGCGAGCCCCCCCCCACGGAACTCAGCGGTGCATCAGGACTGGCAGTCGGCTGCCTCGCGGCGCGTCAGCTTCTTCTCCGTTGCGTACTTGTCGGCCGCTGCCTTGGCCATCGGCTTGATGATCTGGTCGTCGGCCTGGTACCAGTCGGGCGCGATGTTCCACTTGGCGCCGTCCCAGGTTTCCATGCGCGCCCAGGTCGAGCCGATGTGGTCCTGGCACGAGGTGCTCACCGGGCGCATCACGCCCGCGAAGCCCAGCGCATCGAGCTTCTTCTGGTCGAGCGCCAGGTTCTCCAGGCCCCAGCGCACCTGCTCGCCGGTCATGACCTTGCCCTTGCCGAAGCGCTCCTGCGCGCGCCGCACCGCCTCGACGCCGAGCATCGAGATGATCGCGCCGCGCGTGTAGAGCACCGAGCCCACTTCTTCCTTCGGACCCGTGCCCTGGCCCTTGTCGTGCACCTGCTTGATGATGTCCTGGATCACCTTGTTGTCGGGACCGGAGCCGTTCAGCGCCAGCGCGTTGTAGCCCTTGGCGTTGGCGCCCACGTCCTTCACGTCGGGCTCGGCGCCGGCCCACCACACGCCGTACATCTTCTCGCGCGGGTAGCCGGTGGCCACGGCCTCTTTCAGCGCGGTGGAGTTCATCACGCCCCAGCCCCACAGCAGCACGAAGTCGGGGCGCTGCTGGCGCACCTGCAGCCAGGCCGACTTCTGCTCCACGCCCGGCGCCGTCACCGGAATCAGCGACAGGTCGAAGCCGTGCATCTTCGCGCGCTCCTGCAGCAGCGGAATCGGTTCCTTGCCGAAGGGCGAGTCGTGGTACACGAGGGCGATCTTCTTGCCCTTGAGCTTGTCCATGCCGCCTTCCTTCTTGCCCAGGTGCTGGATCAGGATGTCGGCCGCGGTCCAGTAGGAGCCCATCAGCGGGAAGTTCCACTTGAAGACGCCGCCGTCCTGCGAGGCCGCGAGGCCGTAGCCCAGCGTGACCAGCGGGATCTTGTCGGTGGGCACCTTGTCGGTCAGCGCGAAGGTGATGCCGGTGGCCTGCGGGTCGAACAACGCAACGCCGGGGCGGCCCTTCAGGCGTTCGTAGCATTCCACGCCCTTGTCGGTGGCGTAGCCCGTTTCGCATTCTTCAAAGGTGATCTTCACGCCGTTGATGCCGCCTTGCGCGTTCACCAGCTTCAGGTAGTCCTGCTTGCCGTTGGCCCAGGGCGTGCCGTTGGGCGCGTAGGGGCCGGTGCGGTACACCAGCAGCGGGAAGAACTGTTCCTTGGCCTGCGCCTGGGCGACCGATGGCGCGAGCATGGCGCCGAGGGTGCTGGCCACCAGGGCGGCGGTCAGAGCGAGCGATTTCAGTTTCATGCCTGTCTCCTTTTGTGGGCACCTCGGTGCCGGGCTTTTACGAACGGGAACTTTCGAAACGGATCAATGCGGGAAGGGCCACAGCCGCAGCTTCTCCTTGGCCGTGGACCACAGCCGGGCCAGCCCGTGCGGCTCGACGATCAGGAAGAACACGATCAGCGCGCCGAAGATCATGGTCTCCAGGTGCGAGGCCAGCGCGGTCGAAATCGAGAAGCCCAGCCACGCCGGCAGCTGGTTCAGGAACAGCGGCAGCAGCACGATGAACGCAGCGCCGAAGAAGCTGCCCATGATCGAGCCGAGCCCGCCGATGATCACCATGAACAGCAGCTGGAACGAGCGGTCGATGCTGAATGCCGCCGGCTCCCACGCCCCCAGGTGCACGAAGCCCCACAGCGCGCCCGCCACGCCGACGATGAAGCTGCTCACCGCAAAGGCCGTGAGCTTGGCGTACACAGGGCGGATGCCGATCACCGCGGCGGCCACGTCCATGTCGCGCATCGCCATCCATTCGCGGCCGATGGCGCTGCGCACCAGGTTCTTGGCCAGCAGCGCGAACACCACCACGAAGGCCAGGCAGAACAGATACTTCTGCACCGGCGATTCGATCGGCACGCCGAACACGTTGAGCCCCGCCACGCTCACAGAGCCCGACGAAGAATTGTTGGTGAACCACTGGATGCGCAGGAAGGCCCAGTCGGTGAAGAACTGCGCCGCCAGCGTGGCCACCGCAAGGTACAGGCCCTTGATGCGCAGGCTCGGAATGCCGAACAGCACGCCGATCACCGTGGCGCACAGGCCGCCCAGCAGCAGCGACGCGATGAGCGGCATGCCCTCGATGCGAACCTGGAAGTTGTAGGCCGCATAGGCGCCCACCGCCATGAAGGCGCCGGTGCCCAGCGAGATCTGGCCGCAGTAGCCCACCAGGATGTTCAGCCCCAGCGCCGCGAGCGAAAGAATCAGGAAGGGCGTGAGGATGGCGCGCATCCAGTAGTCGGACACGCCCAGCGGCACCACCACGAACGCCACGAGCAGCAGCACCAGGATCGCGATGCGGTCCTGCGCGATCGGGAAGATCTGCTGGTCGGCCCTGTAGCTCGACTTGAACTGGCCGTTTTCTCTGTAGAACATCGCTCAGACCCGATCGATGATCTTCTCGCCGAACAGCCCCTGGGGCCGGACGAGCAGGAAGACCAGTGCAAGAACATAGGCAAACCAGATCTCGATGCCGCCACCGAGCATGGGGCCGAGATAGATTTCGGACAGCTTCTCGCCCACCCCGATCAGCAGGCCGCCGATGATGGCGCCCGGTATCGAGGTGAGCCCGCCGAGGATCACCACCGGCAGCGCCTTCAGCGCCACCAGCGACAGCGAGAACTGCACGCCCAGCTTCGACCCCCAGATGATCCCGGCCACCAGCGCCGAGAAGCCGGCCACCGACCACACGATCACCCAGATGCGCTTGAGCGGAATGCCGATCGACTGCGCGGCCTGGTGGTCGTCGGCCACCGCGCGCAGGGCGCGGCCGGTGGCCGTCTTCTGGAAGAAGATGGCCAGCACCACCACCAGCCCGGCCGCCACCAGCGCGGCGATCAGGTCTTCCTGGCTCAGCAGCAGGCCGCCCTGGAAGGTGCCTTCGAGCACCATCAGCGGTTCCTTGGGCATGCCCACGTCGATCTTGTAGATGTCGTTGCCGAACAGCGTCTGGCCCATGCCGTCGAGGAAGTAGGCGATGCCCAGCGTGGCCATCAGCAGCGTGATGCCTTCCTGGTTCACCAGCTTGCTGAGCGCGAGCCGCTCGATCAGCCAGGCGACCACCACCATCACGGCCATGGCCGCGACGAAGGCCAGGATGTTCGCGAGGATCTGGCTCTGGAAGCCGAACCACTGCGGGAACCACTCGGAGAAGCGCGCCATGGCCAGCGCGGCGAACAGCACCATCGCGCCCTGCGCGAAGTTGAAGACGCCGGAGGCCTTGTAGATCAGCACGAAGCCGATGGCGATCAGCGAATAGAGCATGCCGACCATGAGGCCGCCGAAAAGGGTTTCGAGGAAAAAGCCCATGTCAGTGTCTTTCTTGTTTTTCTCCCTCCCCTTTCGGGGGAGGGTTGGGGTGGGGGCAGGCGGCGTATCTGTCGGGCGCTCCGCGTGGCCCCCGCCC